>JAYTAJ010000258.1:0-4542 GCA_043737575.1 Myxococcales bacterium
CCCTCGATCGCCAGCGACACCCCGTCGGCGACCGACGCGGCGAACGATCGCTCCTCGGGCGTCCACTGCCGCGGCTCGCCGACGTGCTCGACGCACACCACGCCGATCACCACGCCGCCGCTGCGGCACGCCGAGTCGAGCAGCGACGTCACGCCGCGCGCCGCGCACGACCGGATCAGCTCGACCATGCCGGGCTCGTCGGCGACCGAGGTCGCCGCGATGAAGCGCTGGCTGCCCAGGGCCTGGAGGTAGATCGGATGATCGGCGGTGATCATGGACTCGCCGCTGGTCGGCGCGCCGCTGGGGTACGCGCACCGCGCCGCGCACCGCAGGATCCGGCCGTCGTCCTCGAGCAGCCACACCGACGTCCACGCGACGTCGAGGGTCGCCCCGGCGTCGGCGCACGCCCGCGCCAGGACGGTCGCGAGATCGGTGCCGACCACCAGCTCGGCGGCGAGGCGCTGCAGGGTGTGGGTCTGGCGCCGCATCGACTCGCTGCGGAGGCGCTCGGCGAGCCGCGCCTCGGCCTCGGCGGTGATGTCGGCCCACACCCCGATGCGGCGCTCGCCGCCGCGATCGCGGTTGCCGCGCATGTGGACCCAGCGGACCGCGCGACCCGAGCCGACCCGGAACTCCAGATCGATCTCGCGATCGGCCACCGTGCCGATCAGCAGATCGGCGACCGCGCCGCGATCGGCGGGCCAGATCCGCGCCAGCAGGGCGTCGACCGGGAACACCGCGCGGCCGCGCACCTCCTCGAAGCCGACCGGGTTGTAGCCCTGGATCGAGAACTCGTAGCTGGTCGGGTCCCAGCTCCAGATCGAGATCGACGCCTGCCGCATCGCCGCCGACAGCTCCTCGTTGCGATCGAGCAACTCGAGCGAGGTCAGCTCCAGCGAGCGCTCGAGCAGCGCCCGATCGGCGTCGGCCTGATCGTAGGCGCGGCTGACGTCGGCGACGAGCGCGGCGAGGCTGGGCTCGAGCCCCTCGATGATGCCGAGGTGGCGGAGCAGCTGCCGGGTCAGGAGCTGGTGGGATCGCTCGCTCAAGCGGGCTCGCGGACCGGCATCCTACCAGTATCGACCAACTGCCGCGGTCCGACAGCGGCAACTACCCAGGCGCGACCCGAGTAGTCGACGCGCTAGGTCTTGTCGGGCTTGGGATCGGGGGCGACCGCGGGATCAGCCTTCGGCTGGGGCCCGGTGTCGTCGGTGCCGCTGGCGCGGGGCCGCGGCGTCGCCGACTTCGGCGGCGGCCCTGGCAGGTCGGGCTGGGCCGGGATCGCCGGATCGGTGGCGTCGAGCGACGACACCGGCTCGCGCGCCGCGTCCGGCACCGCCATCGGCACCGTGGTCCGGGTCGCGAGATCGATCGCCGACGCCCGCTTGGTGCTGACCTGGGCGCCCGCCATCGCGCCGAGCCGATCGAGATCGCGTGGCGAGATGTTCTCGGTCGACTCGTCATCGGCCCAGCCCGGCGCGGTGACGTCGACCGGCTGGGTGCTCTCGTTCTCGACGATCGCGGGCACCGCCTCGGCGGCGAGCTCGACCACCGTCACCACGATGCCGGTGATGTTGTCGTGGCCGCCGCGCTCCTTGGCGGCGTCGATCATCCGCGCGATCGCGTCGACCGGGGCGTCGGCCTCGAGGATGTCGGCCAGCTCCTGCTCGACCAGGAAGTAGTCGTGCAGGCCGTCCGAGCACAAGAGCAGGCGATCGCCCTGGCGCAGCTGCAGGTGCGCCATCTCGACGCCGACGTCGGCGGCGACGCCGATCGCGTTGACCAGCACGGTGCGGTACGGCGAGACCAGCGCCTCCTCGATCGTCAGCTTGCCCTCGATCACCAGCACCTCGGCGACGGTGTGGTCGGTGGTGAGCTGAGCCGCCTTGGCGTCGCGGACGAGGTAGGTGCGGCTGTCGCCGACGTGGGCGACGAAGGCCTCGCGACCGGCGATCAAGACGACGTCCAGCGTCGTCCCCATGCCGGCCTTGTCGGCCTCCTTGCTGCCACGCTGGAACACCGCCTGGTGGGCGGCGAGTACCGCGCTCTGCAGCAGCTGGACGAGGGCGCGGCGGGCGTTGTCGGTGGTGCGCACCGCGAACGCGTCGATCAGGCTCGCCGCCGCCTCGAGCGTCTTCTTGACGGTCTCGACCGCCATCGCGCTGGCGACCTCGCCCGCAGCGTGGCCGCCCATGCCATCGGCGACGATGAAGAAGCGATGGTCGGGATCGACGTGGACCGCATCCTCGTTGTGATCGCGAACCATCCCCACGTCGGTGAGCATCACCGCATCGAGCTTCACGCGTGCTCCGTCGTCATGATGCGGGCCTGCCAGGTGACATGTGCGGGAAGCATTACGGCGAGAGGGGGGGACATACGGGTCGCAGGAGCCTTGTACCCCGAAACGTCAGAGAATTTTCTCCGGAACCGCCCGACTCCGCAAGACCGCGGCGCCGGCTTTGAATTGACCACCCACCGCCAGACGTCTACGGTCGCGCAGATGCCGACCACCATGCTTGCCCGTCGCACCCTCCTCACCGCCGTCGGGATCGCCCTGGTCGCGCTGGCCCTGCCGGTGCGGCCGGCCGCCGCCGACGACACGTACGAGCTCAAGATCGCCACCGTCGCGCCCGACAAGACCCCGTGGGCCGATCTCCTGAAGGAGTACAAGAAGACGGTCGAGGCCAAGTCGAACGGCCGCATCAAGGTCCGGGTCTTCCTCGGCGGCACCATGGGCGACGAGAACGAGACCGTGCGCATGACCGCGCGCGGCCAGCTCAGCGGCGTCGGCGCGTCGACCGGCGCGGTCGCGAGCCTGGTCGAGGAGCTGTCGGCGATCGAGATCCCGTTCCTGTTCAAGAGCGCGAACGAGGCCGACTACGTGATGGACAAGTTCCTCCTCGCGCCGATGGAGGAGAAGTTCAAGGCCAAGGGCCTCGTCCTCGGCTTCTGGAGCGAGAACGGCTTCCGCCACTTCGGCGCCAGCTTCCCGATCAAGAAGCCGAGCGACCTGAAGAACAAGAAGATGCGGTCGCAAGAGAGCTACGTCCACATCGAGATGTGGAAGGGCTTCGAGGCCGCGGCCGCGGCGATCCCGACCACCGAGGTCACGACCGCGCTGAAGACCGGCTCGGTCGAGGGCTTCGACCAGGCGCTGCTCTACCTGGTGGCCGGCGCCTGGCACACGTCGATCAAGCACCTGACCCTGTCGGCCCACATCTACCAGCCCGCGGTGATCGCGTTCAACAAGGACTGGTTCGACAAGCTGCCGCCCGATCTGCAGGCGATCCTCCTCGACGAGGGCCGCGCGATCGTCCGCAAGGGCCGGGCGTCGATCCGCAAGATGAACCCGAAGCTGGTGAAGATCATCGAGAAGGCGGGCGTCACGATCTCGACGCTCACCGCCGACGAGCGCGCCGCGTTCGTGAAGGCGACCGCGGGCGTGCGCGGCAAGGTCAAGGCCAAGAGCGCCTCGACCAAGGCGGTGGTCGAGACCATCGAGGCCGGCATCGCCGACTTCGCGTCCAAGAGCGGCAGGAAGACGCCGTAACCAGCTACCATCGCGCGATGGCAGACGACGCGCCCGCGCCAGCCTGGAAGCCGACCTACCCCACGATCCGACGGATCGACGAGCTGTGGCATCGCGTCGAGCGCTTGCTGTGCGGCGGCATCTTTCTGGTGATGGCGGTGATGGTGTTCGCGGCGGTGGTGACCGAGACCTTCGGCAACCGCCGCGAGTGGTCTGACGTCGCGATCCTCGGCGTCGTGTGTCTGCTCGCGGTCCGGACCCGCGCGGTCAAGGACGGCGAGCGCACGCTGAGCTGGCCGCTGTCCTTGGCCATCGCCGCCGCCGCCACCGCGATCATCGCGGTCGCGGTGTACCTCTATACCGAGCGGTTCGCGGGCGGCTTCATCTGGGCCCAGAAGCTGGCGCTGGTGATGATGATCTGGGTCGCGCTGCTCGGCGCGTCGATGGCGACCTACGAGCGCTCGCACCTGTCGCTCGAGTTCGGCGAGAAGCTGTGGCCGGCCAAGGCGCTGCCCATCGTCAAGGCGGTCGCGCTGCTGGTCGCCGCGTCGTTCTGCGCCGCGGCGTGGTGGCTGGCGCGCGACCTGGTCGCCTCGCAACGCCAGGAGGGGCTGCGGGTCGACGCCAACGACTGGCTGCGGACCTGGTGGGCGTTCTCGATCGTGCCCTACGCGTTCGGCGCGATGGCGATCCGCCTCCTGGCCCAGAGCTTCACCACCGCCACCCGCACCGCCGAGCCGATCGAGGAGCGGCTGCCGTCGTGACCGTCCTGCTCGTCATCCTGTTCCTCGCGCTGATCGGCGCGCCGCTGTTCGTGATCGTCGGCGCCGGCACCGCGACCGCGTTCGCGACCTTGACCGGGCTCATCCACGACTTCGGCGATCTCGGCGGCTGGCTCATCGATCCGTTCGAGAGCCTGATGGGCCGCGATCAGTTCCTCGCGATCCCGCTGTTCATCGCGTCGGGCGCGATCATGACCGAGGGCGGCATGGCGCGGCGCCTGGTCGAGGTCG
>JAYTAJ010000259.1:0-1934 GCA_043737575.1 Myxococcales bacterium
CTGACCGACGCCCTTCGCGAGCTGCTGGTGCGCGGGCGTCGGCCCGTGCTCCCAGCTCAGGTAGTACTGCTCCGCGAGGTCGGCGGGCAGGCGGTGCGCGCGGCGGCGTCCACCCGGTGCCCACGCGATCGCGAGCGTGTCGTAGCCCGCGAGCCCGGTCACCAGGGCGCGGCGAAAGTGGGTCGGCAGCGCCGACATCGTCAGCCCGACATGCCCGACGATCGCGTCGGCCAGCGCCTGCGCGTCGGGCGGACAGATCACGGGCACCAGGCTGGCGAGCAGGCGGCGGGTCGATTCGGCGTGCTGGTAGGTCATCGGGTTCCCTCCGCGAACAGGTGGGTCAGCGCAGCGTCGTGGCGATCGAGATAGGCGCCGAGCAGCGCCGCGGCCTGGGCGCCGTCGCCGCGCTCGAGGGCGTCGAGGTAGCGGGTCGACGCGGTGACGTAGTCGTCCGGAACCCGGACAGTCACCACGGTCGCGATGTCGAGGTACACGCCGGCCATGCGGTTGAGCATCCACACCGCGGGCAAGAAACCCGACGCCTCGACCACCGCGCGCATCACCAGAAAATCCTCGCGCACGAAGCCGCCGGGCGTGAGCCGCGCCGCCCACGCCCGCGCCAGCTGCTCGCGCGCGATCGTGGTGCCGCCCTTCGGCATGCGCGGCGCGATCAGCCGGACGATGTCGCCGAGCAGCGCGCGCCGCAGCGCCAGCAGATCGATCAGCAGGCTCGCGATGGTGGTGCCGTCGGCCGGCTTGCCGTAGCGGAGGAACGCGGGCAGCACCTCGATCGTCCACTCGATCTGCGGCCGCACCACGATCCCGGAGCCGCGGCGCGGCTCGACCAGGTTCCACTCGCCGAGGCGGCGCAGCGCCTCGCGCAGGGTCGGTCGGCTGGCGCCGAGCTGCCGCGCCATCTCGCGCTCGGCGGGCAGCCGCGTGCCCGGCGGAAAGTTGCCGCGCACCAGCTCGGCGAGCAGCGCCTCGACGACCGACTCGACCGCCGACGGCGGCGCGGCGGTGGTCCGCGGGCGGCGGCTGAGAAGAGGTGCGAGCATGTGGCCTGACCAGTTGGTAAGACCAGTTGTAGTCAGAACAGCGCTGGCTTTCAAGCGCAGGCGCCACTATCTGCCAGCGCCACGCGCAAGTACCTGTCATAGCAGGCAGGTCGCCTTGACGCGCCCGACTGACGGTGAGTAGCTTTCCTCCATGTCGAAGGCCAAGGCTGGTCAAGATCAGCCTGTCGAGATTCCGGACACGCTCCCGATCCTGCCGCTGCGCAACTCGGTCCTGTTCCCAGGGTCGATCATCCCGATCGATGTCGGGCGGCGAAAGTCGGTGCGCTTGGTCGAGGACGCGATCGCCAAGGAGCGACCGGTCATCGGCATCCTCACCCAGAAGGACGCCCGCACCGAGGACCCGGCGTCGGGCGATCTGTACCTGGTCGGGTGCGCCGCGCGCATCCTCAAGGTCATCAAGCTCGCGAAGGACAACTTCTCCGTCATCCTCCAGGGCGTCAGCCGCTTCGAGGTCACCGGCTTCGACGGCGCCGAGCCGTTCCTGTCGGCCAAGGTCCGCGCGGTGCCCGATCCGACCTCGTCGGACGTCGAGCTCGACGCGCTGGTGATGAACCTGAAAGACATCGCCAAGCGGGTCGTGAAGCTGATGGACGCGGTGCCGAAGGAGGCCGGGGCGCTGGTCGACTCGGTCACCGAGCCCGGCCACCTCGCCGATCTGATCACCGCGAACCTCGAGCTCGAGGTCAGCGAGAAGCAGGACGTCCTCGAGACGTTCGACATCAAGACCCGCACCCGCAAGGTGCTCCAGTTCCTGTCGCGCCAGCTCGAGGTGTTGAAGGTGCGCGAGCGCATCAACACCCAGGTGCAGGAGGAGATGGGCCGCAACCAGCGCGAGTACGTGCTGCGCCAGCAGCT
>JAYTAJ010000260.1:0-4538 GCA_043737575.1 Myxococcales bacterium
GTCCCGAGCCTGCCAGAAGGCGCGCTCCTCAATGGCATCCTCGGCCACCGCGTCGTGCAGGCGCTCGTGGAGCTCGGCGGCCTGGCGTCGCCACCCGACGCGCTCGCACGCGTGATCGACGGGCTGCTGCCGGGCGTCGCGGCCTCGCTGCTGCAGCCTGGGTTGGCGTCGGAGCTGCACCAGCTCCGCCACCAGCTCGCGACCACGATCGAGGCGCTCGCCGATGTCCTCCATCGCGGCGCGTTGACCGTCGCGGCCACGGAGGAGGAGGTCGCGGCGAGCTGGCTCGGCGCCGAGCTGGTGGGGCGCCTCGATCTCCGCCTCCACGATCGCGCGGGGCGCGAGCTGATCCTCGATCTCAAGTGGGGCCACGGCACCTACCGTGAGCTGATTCGCCGCGGCCGCGCGGTGCAGCTCGCCGCCTACGCCCAGGCGCGCCGACTGCAGACCGGTGCCGCCGCGCTCCCGGCCGCGGGCTACTTCTCCCTGGCGCAGGGCCGGTTGCTCACGCCTGACGCCGAAGCGTTCGGCGCGCTCGATCGGGTCGACGGCCCGGCGCTCGACCAGACGGTCGAGCAGATCGCGGCGACGGTGCCGCTGGTCCAGCGAGCCCTCGCCGAGGGACAGGTGTGGGTGACGGGCGTCGAACGGTCACGGCCGCTGCTCGAGACGCTCGGCGTACCCGCAGCGACCCGGGATGGGCACTACGATCCTGCGCCCGGCGATGGCTGCTCCTACTGCCGGTTCGGCGTGTTGTGTGGCCGGGCCTGGGAGTCCCCCGCGTGACCGCCCCTCCGACGATCGTCGGCGCGAGCGCGGGCAGCGGCAAGACGTATCGCCTCACCCACGAGATCACGCGGTCGATCGCTCCGGGGTCGTCCACGCCGATCCGGATCGAGGGCCTCGTCGCGGTCACGTACACCCGCAAGGCGCACGCCGAGCTCGCCGGCCGGATCCGGCGGGCCTTCGTCGAGCAGGGCGCCTTCGACCAGGCCGCGCGGCTGCCGGTCGCGTACCTCGGTACGGTCCACGCGGTCTGCATGCGACTGCTCGAAGAGTTCGCCCTCGATGCCGGCCTGTCTCCGTACCTCGAGGTGATGCCGGACGACGGCGGCCGACGTCTCCGCGCTGCGATCGAGGACGCGCTCCCGCCGTCGATGATCGACCAGCTCGGCGTCCTGGCCCGTCGTCTCGAGATCTACCAGGACGCGCGGATCGCCCGACACGATTGGCTCAGGCGGGTCGTCGACGTGATGGAGCTGGCGCGCAGCAACCGGATCGCGCCGGCCCTGCTGCCCGCGATGGGCGACCGCGCGACCGCGGACTTCCTGGCGCTCCTGCCTCCCGCGGCGACCGACCGCGGAGCGCTCGATGCCGGGTTCCAGGCCGGCCTCGACGAGGCGATCGAGCAGCTGACCGTGCTGGACGACGGGACCCACAAGACCCGCGACGCGCGCCAGCGGCTGCGCGAGATCGGCGCTCGCCTCGACAGCGGCGACGCGCGCTGGAGTGATTGGCCCCGTGCGGCCAAGATCGATCCGGGCAGGGCGTGCCGGCTCGCGGTCGCGCCGCTGATCCGCGCCGCGTCGCAGTACGAGCGCCATCCGGGGCTGCGTGAGGACGTGCGCGCGTTCACCGCCGGGGTGTTCGACGCCGCGGCGCGCGCCCTCAGCCGCTACGCCGAGTGGAAGGCGCGGCGCCGGCTCGTCGACTACGCCGACATGGTCGACCTGGCGCTCCAGCTCGTCGAGGACCCGGCGGTCGGCGCCGAGCTCGCCGACCGCCTCGATCTCGTCGTCGTCGACGAGTTCCAGGACACGAGCCCGATCCAGCTCGCGCTGTTCACGCGCCTGCATCGCCTCGCCGGACGCTCGGTCTGGGTCGGCGATGGCAAGCAGTGCATCTTCGAGTACGCGGGCGCCGACCCGCTGTTGATGGACGCGGTGGTCACCTGGGGGGCACGCCAGCGCGGCGCGGCCGAGCAGCTGACGCACAACTACCGATCGCGACCGGAGCTGGTCGACGCGTGCTCCGAGCTGTTCGCGCAAGCGTTCGCGCCGCACGGCCTCTGCGCGGAGTCGGTCCGCACGATCGCGGCGCGCACCACGCCCGCGGCGCTCGCGGTCACGCCGCCGTTCGGCGTCTGGTGGTTGGACACCAAGAACGCCGCGCAGGATGCCGAGGCGATCGCCGAGGCGACCCACCGTCTCCTCGACGAGCCAGCGCGGATCTCGGTCCTCGACCGGGTGACCGGCGCGGTGCGTCCCGTCGAGGCGCGCGATGTCGGCGTCCTCGCCGCCACCAACGTCGAGGCCAAGCGCATCGCCGGCCTGCTGCAGCGCCGCGGCGTCCGCGCCAACCTGCCGCGCGACGGGTTGATGCAGACCCCGGAAGGCGTGCTGCTCGACGCCGCGCTGCGATGGGTGCTCGAGCCCGGCGACCGCCTGTCGCTGGCGACGCTCGAGGCGCTGGCCGGTTGGAACGGGCTCGGTCCCGACGACTGGCTCGCCTCGAAGCTCGGCGCCGAGGGTGTCGTGGCGCCGAGCTGGTTGCAGCCCCTCGCGGGCCTGCGCACCCAGCTCGCGGTGCTGGCGCCTGCCGAGGCGCTCGATCGCGCGATCCACCTGCTCGATGCCGCGACCCTGTGCGCGCGGTGGCCCGATCCGCAACAGCGCCTCGGCAATCTCGACGCCCTGCGCGCCCTCGCGTCGCGGTACGAAGAACGGTGCGCGCGCCATCGCGAGCCGGCGACCCTCGCCGGCCTCGTGCGCTACTTCGACGAGACCCGCGCGATCGTGGCGGTGCGCGACGAGGAGCGCGCCACCGACGATCAGTTCTCTGGCGCGACCGACGACGCGGTCACGGTCTGCACCTACCACCGGGCCAAGGGCCTCGAGTGGCCCGTGGTCGTCCTCACGAGCCTCGATCGGAAGGAGCGGCGCGACGCCTTCGATCCGTGCCCCGAGTCGGACCGACCGGGCTTCGATCCCGCCGATCCGCTGGCGGGCCGATGGATCCGGTTCTGGCCCTGGCCCTTCGGCCCTCAGACCAAGCTGCCGCTCGCGACCGCGGCGGCCAGCTCGCCCGAGGGGCTGCGGGTCGCGGACCGCGAGCGTCGCGAGCGCGTCCGCCTGCTGTACGTCGGCTTCACCCGCGCGCGAGATCATCTCGTGCTCGCGGCGCGCTTGACGAAGGGCGTCCCGCAGACCGACTGGCTCGACGACCTGCGACGCACCGACGCCACGCCGCTCCTCGCGCTCCCGACCGCCGCGCGCGACGGCGCGTCCGAGCTCGTCGGGATCGGCGCGCGCTGGTTCGGCTGCCGGGTGTCGCGGCCTCCGGGTGCCGTGATCGCTGCGGCCCTCGCCCGCGCGCCGCGTCGCTTCGCGCGTCCGCCCGCCGCCCCGCTCGACGCGCTTCGCTATCGGATCGCGCCGTCGCAGCGCGGCGCCGAGGAGGACGGAGCGCGCCGCTACGCGGTCGATCGCGTCCATCCGATCGGTCCCGCCGTCGCGACGGACCGCCACCTCGACTGGGAGACGCTGGGCACCGCCGTCCATGGGTTCCTGGCCGCCGATCCGTACGGCGACGCGTCGGCCCTGCGGCTCGCGACCGCCCGTCGGATCATCGCGCGCGCCGGGCTGGTCGGCGGGCTCGAGCCGACGGCGGTGATCGCGATGTCCGATCGCTTGCGCGCCACGATCGAGGCGCGGTGGCCTGGCGCCCGCTGGGATCGCGAGCTCCCGATCACGGCGATCGCGGACGCGACGGCCGGGCGCCGCCGGATCGAAGGCGTGATCGATCTGCTGCTCACGGTGGCCGACGGCGTGATCATCGTCGATCACAAGGCCTACCCAGCGCCGAGCCTCACGGCGGTGGTCGACCGCGCCACTGCGTTCCTCCCGCAGCTCGCCGCGTATGCCGACGCGCTGGAGCGGTGCGGACACGCAGTGATCGGCGCGTGCATGCACTTCCCCGTCGCGGGCGCGTGGGTGGATCTGCGCGACGGCCCGTGATCGCGTACCGTCGCGCCATGACCACGGGCACCGTCTCGATCGAGCGTCGCGGCCACGTTCTGCTGATCGGGCTCGATCGCGCCGCCAAGCGCAACGCCTTCGACCTGCCGCTGTGGGACGCGCTGTGCCGCGCCTACGGCGAGCTCGATCGCGACGATGGGTTGCGGGTCGGCGTGCTGCACGCGCACGGCGATCACTTCACGGGCGGCCTCGATCTGCCGCAGTGGGCCCCGGTGTTCGCGTCGGGCCAGTGGCACATCCCAGACGGCGGCCTCGATCCGCTCGGGCTGACCGGGCCGCGCCTGCGCAAGCCGATCGTCGCGGCGGTCCAGGGCATCTGCCTGACGATCGGCATCGAGCTCCTGCTCGCGACCGACATCCGGGTCGCGTCGGCCACGACTCGGTTCGCGCAGATCGAGATCAAGCGCGGCATCTATCCGGTCGGCGGCGCGACCTTGCGCTTCCCGCGCGAGTGCGGCTGGGGCAACGCGATGCGCTGGCTCCTGACCGGCGACGAGTTCG
>JAYTAJ010000261.1:0-4537 GCA_043737575.1 Myxococcales bacterium
CGCGGATGCAAGCCGCGCGGTGGCGATCCAGCGCAGGTCGATCGAGGACTACAATGCGCGCGTGGTGACCGAGCGCGACGCGACGAGCGAGCAGCAGGGCCGGCTGTTCGGCGGGCCCCAGCCGCCCGACCTCGCCACGCTCGACGGCAACCTGACCCGCATCATGTTCCGCAACCCCGACACCTATTATACGGTGGCGCGGATCGCGACCGCGGGCGGCCCCGAGGTCACCGTGGTCGGGACGATGGACGAGGTCCCCGAGGGCACGAGCTTGCAGCTCCACGGCCAGTGGGTCGACGACAAGAAGTTCGGCCGCCAGTTCAAGGTCGCGCGCTACCGCAGCCGCAGCCCCGAGACCCTGCTCGGCATGGAGCGGTTCCTCAGCTCCAAGCGCTTCCCCGGCATCGGCGTCGAGATGGCGCGCCGCATCGTCGGCCACTTCGGCGTCGACACGATGACGGTGATCGAGTCGCACCCGCATCGGCTGACCGAGGTCGACGGCATCGGCGCGGCGCGCGCCGCCAAGATCGCCGCCGCCTACGTCGAGTACCGCCACATCGAGCAGGTGATGGTGTTCCTGCTCGGCCACGGCGTGTCGGCGGCGTTCGCCGGCCGCATCGTCAAGCGCTACGGCAAGGACGCGATCCGCATCGTCCAGCAGAACCCGTACCGGCTCGCGATCGAGGTCTGGGGCATCGGCTTCCGCACCGCCGACGGCATCGCCGAGCGGCTCGGCATGGCGCGCGACGCGCCCGAGCGGCTCGAGGCCGGGCTGGTCCACGTGCTCGGCGATCACGTCGAGGACGGCCACACCCACGTGCCCGAGGACGTGCTGCTCGAGCGCGCCGCCGAGCTGCTCGGCGCCGCCCGCGCCAAGCTGCCCGAGCGCCTCGACGGCCTGGTCGCACGGCGGCTGGTGACCCGCGAGGTGCTGGGCGAGCGCGGCCGCTGCGTCGCGCTGGCCGACATCACCGCGCTCGAGATCGACGCCGCCGCCGCCTTCGCCGAGCTGTTGCAGACGCCGCCGCGCATCACCGTGCTCGACGTCGAGCTGGCGATCGCGCAGTTCGAGGTCGCGACCAACCTCGCGCTGGCGCCGCAGCAGCGCCTCGCGGTCGCCGCCGCCGCGGTCGACAAGTGCGTCGTGATCACCGGCGGCCCCGGCGTCGGCAAGACCACGATCATCCGCGCCGTCGTCGATCTGGCGACCCGGTCGCGCCGCAAGATCGCGCTGGCGGCGCCGACCGGCCGCGCCGCCAAACGCCTCGCCGAGTCGACCGCGATGGAGGCGATCACGATCCACCGCCTGCTCGAGTTCCAGCCGCAGACCGGGACGTTCGCGCGCAACCGCGACGAGCGGCTCGAGGCCGATCTGATCGTGATCGACGAGACGTCGATGGTCGATCTCGCGCTGTTCCGCGCGCTGATCGTCGCGCTGCGGCCGACCGCGCAGCTGGTGCTGGTCGGCGACATCGATCAGCTGCCGTCGGTCGGCGCCGGCGCGGTGCTGGCCGACGTGATCGCGTCGGGCGCGGCGACGGTGGTGCGGCTGACCGAGATCTTCCGCCAGGCCGCGGCGTCGCGCATCGTCACCAGCGCCCACGAGATCAACCGCGGCCAGGTGCCCGACCTGACCGCGCCGCTCGGCGACAGCGACTTCTACTTCATCGCCCGCGAGGATCCGACCGCGGCGGCGGCGACGATCGTCGAGCTGGTCGCCGAGCGCATCCCCGCCCGCTTCGGCTTCGATCGCACGACCGGCATCCAGGTGCTGGCGCCGATGCATCGCGGCGAGCTCGGCACCACCGCGCTCAACGCCGCGCTGCAGGCCCGCCTCAACCCGGCGCAGGACGGCGCCGCCGAGCTGACCCGCGGCGAGCGCACCTTCCGCGCCGGCGACAAGGTGATGCAGCAGAAGAACGACTACGACCGCAGCGTCTACAACGGTGACATCGGCGTGATCGAGGCGATCGACGTCGAGGCCGGCAAGCTGCGCGTCGGGTTCGGTGACGGCCGCGCCGCCGACTACGAGCGCGGCGATCTCGATCAGCTGGTCCACGCCTACGCCGTCAGCATCCACAAGAGCCAGGGCTCGGAGTATCCCGCCGTCGTGCTGCCGCTCGCGACGCAGCACTTCGTCATGCTCGGCCGCTCGCTCCTCTACACCGCCGTCACCCGCGGCAAGCGCCTCGTCGTCATCGTCGGCTCGCGCCGCGCCATCGCCCTCGCCGTCGGCAACGCCACCGCCCGCGCCCGCTGGACCTACCTCGCCGAGCGCATCCGCGCCGAGCTGGAGCCCGGCGCCTCGGAATGACGATCCGGACGCAACCGCGGCGTGGGGCGGTCGATAGGGCCGGTCATGGGAGAGACGGAGAGGGTGTCGCGGGTGGCGATCGCGGGGCTGGTGCTGGCGGTGACGGGGCCGGTGGGGTTGGTGGTGTCGATGCTCGCGCTGGGGAAGCTGGTGTCGGGGGAGTGGCGGTGTCGCGGGGAGCGGGTGGCGCTGGCGGGGATGGTGGCGTCGGTGCTGGCGATGACGGGGATGGTGGTGCTGCTCTTCGGGTGAAGGGATGGCGGGCGTCGGGGGGCGGCGTAAGGTGAGGCATGGACGCCGTCACGATCGCCGCGACCTTGCGCGAGCTGGCGGTGTACCTGTGGCTCGAGCGCGACGCGCATCGGGCCCGCGCCTACGAGAGCGCGGCGAAGACGATCGAGGCGATCCACGATCTGGAGCGGCGGGTCGCCGATCAGACGCTGAGCGAGCTGCCGGGCGTCGGCGCGTCGATCGCGAGCGTCGTGACCGAGCTGCATCGCGGCGGCGCGATCGGCACGCTCGAGCGGCTGCGCGGCGTGTGGCCGCGGATGGTGGTCGAGCTGGCGCAGCTGCCGGGCGTCGGCGCCAAGAAGGCGCGGGCGCTGGTCGAGCAGCTGGGGTTCGCGGATCTCGACGCGCTGGCGGCGCTGGCGGAGGCGGGCAAGGTCCGCGCGGTCGCGACCTTCGGCAAGGTGAGCGAGGCGAAGCTCCTGGCGGCGCTGCGCGGCCGTCACACCCGCAGCGAGCGGCTGCTCCTCCTCGAGGCGCGCCGGCTGAGCGCGATGATCGCGGCGTACCTGGGCGCGGCGCCCGAGGCGGCGGCGGTCCACGTCTGCGGCGCGACCCGGCGGTGGATCGAGATCGTCGACGAGCTGGTGGTCGTGGTCGCGACCGACGCGCCGGCGGCGATCCGCGATCGCCTGCCGCGCCATCCACTGGTGCTCTCGGCCACCGAGGTCGACGCCGAGACGACGATCTTCCACCTCGCCCACGGCGGCGTCGGCCGCGTCGTGATCGTCCCGCGCGCACGCGTCGGCGCGGCGATGATCGTCGCGACCGGATCGGCGGCCCACGTCGCGGCGCTGCGCGATCGCGCGGCGGCGGCGGGGCGCGACCTCGACGCGATCGAGGGCAGCGAGGAGGTGGTGTACGCGGCGCTCGACCTGCCGTGGTTGCCGCCCGAGGTCCGCGACGGCGACGACGAGCTCGGCGGCGCCCGCTTCGACGACCTGATCACGCTCGCCGACGTCACCGGTGCGGTCCACTGCCACACCACGTACAGCGACGGCAAGCACTCGATCGCGCAGATGGCGACCGCGGCGGCGGCGCGCCAGCTCGGCTTCCTGACGATCACCGATCACTCGGCGGCGGCGACCTATGCCAACGGGCTCGACGACGACCGGCTGCGCGAGCAGTGGCGCGAGATCGCGGAGGTCCAGGCGTCGTCGTCGGTGCGGCTCCTGCGCGGCGTCGAGGCCGACATCCTCGAGGACGGCACCCTCGATGTCGCGCCCGCGGTGGCGGCCGAGCTCGACGTCGTGATCGCCAGCATCCACAACCGCCACAAGCAGGACGAGGACGGCATGACCCGGCGGCTGGTGGCGGCGATGCGGGCGCCGATGTTCAAGATCTGGGGCCACGCGATGGGCCGCCTGGTGCTGCGGCGCGAGCCGATCGGGTGTCGCTTCGACGAGGTGCTCGACGCGATCGCCGACAGCGCCGCGGCGATCGAGCTCAACGGCGATCCGCATCGCCTCGATCTCGATCCGGTGCGGGCTCGCGCCGCCCACGCTCGCGGCATCCGCTTCGTCTTGTCGTCGGACGCGCACTCGACCCGCGGCCTCGACGCGCTGGAGTACGCGGTGGCGATGGCGCGACGGGCCCGGCTGCGGCCGGCCGACGTGCTCAACACCTTGCCGCCCGACCAGTTCGCGGCGGCGGTGCGGCCGCACCCGCGCTGATAGACTGCGCGCCATGCCGAACCCGCTGGTCGACGATCGCGACGTCGAGTTCCTGATCGACGACGTCTTCGACCTGGTGCAGCTGACGAAGTTCCCGTACTTCGCCGAGCACGATCGCAGCACCTTCGCGATGGTGATCGACAGCGCGCGGCGGGTCGCGCGCGACGTGCTGTTCCCGGCGTATCGCGCGCTCGATCAAGATCCGCCGCGGCTGGTCGACGGTCGCATCGTCGTGCATCCCCGCTTGCACGAGCTGTTCGCC
>JAYTAJ010000262.1:0-4537 GCA_043737575.1 Myxococcales bacterium
CACGACTGGCGCGGCCTGCGCACGTCGGTGACCCGCGGCGCGCGCAGCTGGACCTACGCGTACGATCTCAACGGCAACCTGACGACGCAGCTCGAGCCGATCCCGAGCGGCGGCCTCATCGGGCAGTACACGTCGACGACGACCTACGATCGGCTGAACCGCGTGCTGACCACCACGCCCGCGGTGCGCGCGCTCAGCGCGGCGCGGCGGCTGCAACTCGGCCTGGCGTCGTCGAGCGGCGGCACCACCGCGAGCTTCGCGTACGACGGCAACGGCATGGTCGGCAAGCCGCACTCGGTGCAGCTGCCGTTCGGGACGATCACGCTCGCCTACGAGCCCAACGGTCGAGTCGCGCGCGAGACCCGCGCGCTCACGCTCAGCCAGGGCGTGGCGGTGACGGCGACGCAGTGGGTCGAGCGGCGCTACGACGCGCTCGGCGCGCCGACCAACGTGAAGTGGGACGACGGCACCGAGTGGCGCTACGGCCACGACGCCCGCGCCGCGGTGTCCGACGTGACGTGGCGTGTGCCCGCGACCGGCGCGCTGATCAACCTCGCGCACTACGATCGCCAGACCGCGGGGCAGCCGACCGCGCGGACGTCGGGGCTCGCGGCGCAGCGCCGCGACTGGCAGTACGACGTCCTCGGTCGAGTCTTCCACGATCGGGTGTTCGCGACCGCGACCGGCGCGACCTTCCACGAGCGCGACTACGGCTTCGATGGGCTCGGCGAGCTGCGCTCGATCGGCGGCGCCACCAACGGCCTGAGCGCCGAGATGGACCTGACGTACGATCAGCGCCACCGCGTCGTCACCGCCGACGGGCCAGGCGCGTACCTCGCCGCGTTCGAGTACACCCCGGGCGGCAACGTCTTCCGGGCCAACGTCAGCGGCGCGCTCGACGCGCCCGACCGCAACGTCGAGTACGCCTACGGCGCCGTCGATCCGCAGGCGGTCGATCGCCTGAACGATCGCACGACCGGCGCGGTGGTCGCGAGCTACGGCTACGACCTCGCGGGCAACACCACGTCGCGCACCGTCGGCGGCGTCACCCGCACCTTCGCCTTCGGCGGCGACGGCCTGGTCCACGAGGCGACCGGCCCCGAGGGCATCGAGCGCTACTTCTACGCACCCGGCGCCGAGCGCATCGTCGCGCTCGGGCCCGACGGCGTGAAGATCTGGTTCGGCGAGAGCGAGACCCACTACACCGCGAGCGGCGTCCAGCAGCGGCGCTACCACCACGTCGGCGCCGGCGAGCCCATCGCGCGCGCCGAGCGCACCACGCCGACTGGCACCCACGCGATCGAGCTGCAGTACGCCGACGCGCTGTCGAACCTCGCGGTCACGATCAACGCCAGCAACGCCGTCACGTCGGCCTTCGTCTACGGCGCATTCGGCGAGGTCGTCGGCTCGCTCGGCTCGCTCACCCACCGCCGCGGCTTCAACGGCAAGGAGCACGATCGGGTCTCGACCCTGCGCCACTACGGCTGGCGCTCCTACGATCCGGTCTCGTTGCGCTGGATCAGCGCCGACCCGCTGTTCCGCTTCTCCCCCGAGCTGGCGCGGCACGATCCGCAGCGCCGCAACCTCTACGCGTTCTCGCTGAACAACCCGGTCCGTCACACCGATCGCTCAGGGCTGGCACCCGCTGCGGGCCTGACCGACGACGAGCTCGTCGCGATCGCGACCGACTGCACGAACGAGCGGGCGATCTGCGTCAACGTCAACACGGGCGAGAACGAGCGTCTCGCGCCGCGGATCTTCTACTTCGAGGGGACCCAGGATCTGAAGGAGAACTGGTTCTCATGGCAGCCTCGCTCCGATGCGGCGGCCGTCAACGCGCCGCTCCACGCGGCAATCAAAGCCGGCTACCACGTCATCAAGATCACCGAGATTCATCAGCTGCGACGCGCCGTGGCGGACCCCTACATCGTGGGGCTGGTCACCTTGACGCACGGTGAAGATGGCGTCCTCTCCATCGACAGCGGCGGTGCGGTGACGCCCGAGACCTTCGACGACGTCGCCGTGTCGTCGAGCTTGAAGTTTGCCGTCTTCCTCGGGTGCGAGGCCATGGAGCGCGGCGAGGATTGGAGCGCGGCGCTGGGCGCGACCACGTACGGCTACACGACGGTCGTGCCCGGGGCGAAGATGGCCCTGGACGGTCGGGTCGACGAAGCGCTCGCGGACTTCGGCATCATCGAGCGCTACGACCACCAATCTGACTTCCGCAGCGTCCGCGACTGGTGATCAGTCGAGGTCCGCGACGAGGCGGCGCAACGTGGCGCCGAGCGGATCGAGATCGCTGGCGCCGATCGACAGCTCGGCGCCGGCGGTGCGGGCGTAGGAGGCGAGGGCGGTCATCGCGATCGCAGGGGCGTCGGTGGTGATGGTGACGGCAGGGCCGGGGCGGTAGCCGGCCGGGTCGGGCGCGACGATCGCGAGCTGGGAGCCGGGCGCGATCGCGGCGCGCAGCGTCGCCTCGAGGGCCGCGAGGTCGAACGTGCGCGGCTCGGCGCGCTTGCCCTGCTGCGGCGGCGTGTCGTACCAGAGGTGCGCGTGCAGCTCGATGCGGGTGCCGTCGAGGGCGGTGACCTCGCCGCCGCGGCGGTAGGCGAGCACCGCGAGCCGCTTGCGATCGGGCGCGGGATCGATCAGCACCGAGGTGGCAGCGACGGTCACGCGCTCGCCAGGCAAGGCCTGGGCGAAGGCGATCGCGGTGGCGTCGTCGCGCTGGTAGGTCCAGAACGACAGCCACAGCCGCGGCGTCCCGGGCGGGCGGTGACCGAGGCGCTGCATCGCGGCGATCAGCGCGTCGTCGGCGACCAGCTCGTACGCGACCGCGACCGCGAGCGGCCGACCGTCCGAAAACCGGAGGAGCTGATCGCGGGCGGCGGCGAGGTCGTCGAAGGCGCCGATCGGGATCGCCAGCAGCACGTCGGCGCCGTGGACGTGGAGCGGCGCGGTGAAGGTGCGCGCGGCGGCGGCCAGCGCGGCGCGATCGGCGTCGTCGCGGGTGCGGATCGCGACGACCAACGTCAGCGGGTCGTGGACGTGGATGCCGCCGGGCGCGACGGCGGCGCCGCGCTTCCACGCCAGCGCCCGCAGCTCGGGAAAGGCGTCGTCGGGAGCGCCTTGCAGCGCGATCACGGTGCGGCCGATCGCGACCAGCTCGCGCGGCGCGACGCCGTAGGGCGCGTCGGCGTCGAGGCGCACCGCCGCGACCGCCTCGTCGGCGAACAGCTGACGCCACGCCGCGGGGTAGACGTCGTGCTCCTCGGCGCCCGCGGTCCAGCCCGGCACCAGCGCCGCGAGGTAGGCCTCGGCGTCGGCGATGGCGTGGAAGGTCGCGACCAGCACGCACTCGCCGCTGTTGTTGCCGGAGAACGCCTGCCAGATCGCGATCGGCGGCGGCGGCGGCGGATCGATCGCGCGCGCCAGCGTCCGCGCGCAGCCCCGGCGCGGCGACGGCGCGGCGAGCTGGGGCTGGCGCAGCCGCCACACCGCGAGGATCTCGGCCGCGGTCGTCGCGGCGACGCCGCGATCCTGGAACGAGCAGCTCTGGACCCGCTGATCGGGCGTGATCGAGATGAAGTCGCGGCCGGCGCCGCAGTCGCCGTCACCGTCGAGCCCGAGCAGGCGCGGCGACGGCACCCGATCGCCGAAGCACACCGACAGCCGACACCCGACCGGGCTGTCGGCGATGATCGCGGCGAGCCGGCGCGCGCCCGCGGCGTCGAGGTGGCGATGGGCGTCGGGCCCGACGTACGACAGCAGCGACACGTCGTGACACCCGGTCGCGGCGAGCGCCGCCAGGAGCGCGGGCAGGCCGTCGAGCGCCGCGGCGTCGACGAGGACGTTGGCGCCCCAGCGCTGGCCGTGCGCGACCAGCACGTCGGCGGCGTCGCGCCACGGCACGCCGTCGTAGATCGAGATCCGGACCTGACCGAACCGCCCCGCGAACCGCGGCCACATCGCGGCGCGGATCAACGTGCCGTTGGTGGTGACGTGCTGCGCCAAGGTCGTCGTCGCGTCGAGCTCGGCGACCAGCTCGGCGAAGCCGCGGAAGGCGAACGGCTCGCCGCCGCCGTACGCGACCTCGAGCGTGCCGGCGTCGTGGAGCCCGCGCAGCGCCGCCGCCGCGGTCGCGACGGTCCAGCCGCTCGCCACGTCGACGTCGCGCGAGCAGAACCCGCAGGTCAGGTTGCAGGCGTTGGTGATGCCGAACATCGCGACCCGCGGCGCGCGGCGGCGCAGGTGCCGCGTCGACGCGTGGGCGATGCGGACGTGGACGCCGGTCGCGGGCTGGAAGTACAGCGCGGCGCCGTCGAGCGCATGGACCCGGAACACCCGCCGATCGACGACCCCGCTCATCCCGCTATCCTACCGCGAACGGCGGGTCAGAACCGGACGCCGAGGTTGACGTCGCCGCCCGGGGCCCAGATCCGCTCGAGGCCGGCGAGGCGGTCGCTGCGGTAGACGTGGACGCCGACGCCGCCGCGCGCGTTCAGGTAGATCGTGTCGGACAGCTCGCGCTGGTAGC
>JAYTAJ010000263.1:0-10434 GCA_043737575.1 Myxococcales bacterium
GCTTTCGCAGCCGCTCGACGTCGACCATGATCTGGCCGAGCAGCACCAGGCTCCACCGGGGGTGGCGCTCGGCGAGCCGGGCGATCAGGTCGAGATCGACCCAGTCCTGGATCGTGCCGTAGAAGCCGATCTTGGGGCCCTTGAGTCCGGCGACGTCGGCCGGGATCGCGGTGGCCGGATCGAGCGCGCGCGCGAAGACGTCGTGATCGACCCCGTGCGGCGACACGAACGTCGCCGGGTTGAGCGCGCGCTTGGCGTCGGCCAGCGCGTGGTTGATCGCGAAGCAGGCGTCGACCTTGGCGAGCAGGCGCGCCTCGGCGGCCCGGGTCTGGGCCTCGTCGAGGTAGCTGAACAGCGACCACTCGTCGACGCAGTAGTAGACCGACGCGCGCTCGCCGACCGTGCCGACGTAGTCAGCGACGTTGGGCAGGAACGTCCACAGATCGAACTGCTTGATCCCGAGGCGGCGCCGCAGCCCCGCGATCGTCGCGCGCAGGAGCTGGCGGTTGATCCGCTGCGCGATCGCGCTGTGCGGCAGCGGCAAGACCAGCGGCGAGAACACCCACAGGTTGTCGGCGACCTTGACCGGGCCGCGCACGAACTCGCCCAGCTTGCGGCGGATCTTGCCGAGGTCGCGGCCGCTCGACAGCTTCGGCGTGCGGGTCGCGACCGAGTTGAGCCACAGCACCGGACGCGTGCGCGCCAGCTCGATGAGCACGTGGTGGTTGCTCGTCGGGTCCTCGTGCCAGTCCTTGGCGAACGCGATGATGCCGGGTCGCTGGGTCATGGGCGCGAGACGGCGAAGGTACGAATCGCGATGAGTGAAGTCCAGCGCTGCCGAGGTCCGAAGGACCGAGGGCGATGCCAACGCCCCGACAGCCGCACGCAAGGTCGACGCCGTCATCACGACCCACGCGCTCGCGGCGTCGCCCGTCGCGAGCAGCTCGAGCGTCGCGACGAACGACATCGCTCGCTCGTATCACAGGCTCGGTGACGAGGTTGCGACGTGTCGGCTACCGGCTCGCCATCGAGCTGTCACCGCGCAGAGATCGCAGCGTCAGTTGTCACGAACGCGGCACGTCGCGGACCGCGACGCGTCACCCGTGCCGCACAAGGTGGCCTCCAGATGTTCGGAGGCTTCGACGACGCAAAAGACGAGAAGGCGCGCAAGCGCTGGTTCGCGTCGGCCGGCACGTCGCTCCTGATCTACGGCGCGGTCGGCCTCGGGCTGCTGCTGCTGGCGCGGCAGACCGTCGCGAAGGCGAAGGAAGAGCCGCCGATCGACGTGACGTTCCACGCCGCGCCCGAGGCGCCCGAGGCGGTGAAGGTGGACACGCCACCGCCGCCGCCGCGCAGCGACAAGCCCAAGGTCAAGCGCCCGGGCAAGGTCGCGCCGGTCCAGCCCAAGGACATCCCCGACGCGCGCCCCGACGAGGGCACGCCGACGGGCTCCATCGGCACCGAGGAGCCGGAGGAATACGGCGACGGTCCGGGCGAGGTCGGCGAGCCCAAGGACGTCCCGCCGCCGCCACCACCGCCACCGCCACCGCCGCCGCCACCACCGCCGCCGCCACCGGTCGACGAGGAGGAGAACGTGGTCGTCCCCGTCGCGCTGCCGGGCAACGCGCGCCCGGCCTACCCCGAGGACGCGCGCCACAAGGGCGTGCAGGGCGACGTGATCCTCAAGGTCCGCATCTCGGCCACCGGCGAGGTCCTCTCGGTCGAGCTGGTGCGCGGCGACGAGCCGTTCGCGTCGGTCGCGATCGCCGCGGTCCGCACGTGGCGCTACCGGCCCGCGCTGATCGACGGCAAGCCGGTCCCGTTCACGCGCCGCGTCCAGATCCCGTTCCGCATCCGTGGCTGATCGTCCAAGGAGTCCCCCATGAGCTTCAACCTCGTAGATGTCTTTCGTGAGATGCAGCCCTTTGCGATGGCGATCGTCGCCGTCCTGGTCATCATGGCGATGGCGGCGCTGTCGATCTTCGTCGAGCGCATCTGGGTCTACTTCCGGTCGCGCCGCATGTCGAAGCGGTTCGCCGCCGAGGCCGCCGGCCTGCTCGAGCGCCGCGAGCTGCCCGGCATCATCAAGGTCGCCAGCGAGTACGACGGTTGCCACCTGGCGACCATGCTGAAGGCCGGCACCAAGACCTACCTCGCCGCGGTCGCCAAGCCCGGCGAGCTCGGCGCCGTCGAGCTGACCCGCCGCGAGCTGGCGCGCCAGGCCGACGCGGTGTCGAACGACGTGCGGCGCGGCATGAGCGTGCTCGCGTCGGTCGGCTCGATCGCACCGTTCGTCGGTCTGCTCGGCACCGTCATCGGCATCATCTCGGCGTTCCAGGGCATCGCCGCCGAGGGCTCGGGCGGTCTCGGCGCGGTCTCGGCCGGCATCGCCGAGGCGCTCATCGTCACCGCGATCGGCCTCATCGTCGCGATCCCGTCGGTGCTCGCCTTCAACATGCTGTCGGGCCGCGCCGACACGCTCTTGCTCGCGCTCGATCTGTCGCGCGGCGAGTTCCTCGACTACCTCGAGAACCAGGCCGGCAGCGGTGGCGGTGATCGCGGCGTCGTGCGCGACGGCGAGCCCCGCCGCGCGCCGAGCCTGGAGGGACGCGCCAGTGCGACGGCCTGAACGCGCGAAGCCCGACATCAACGTCACGCCGCTGGTCGACGTCGTCCTCGTGCTGCTCATCATCTTCATGGTCGTCATCCCGCAGATGGAGGCGGGCGCGTCGGTCACCGTGCCGGGCGCCGCCAACCCCGATCCCAAGAGCGACATCGCGCATCCGCCGATCACGCTCAGCGTCACCAAGGCCGGCAACCTCTACGTCGAGAAGCGCCAGGTCAACCGCGACGAGATGGCCGCGCTGCTGCGCGCCGGCCACGCCGCGTCACCGCGCTCGAAGCTCATCTTGAAGGGCGACAAGGAGGTGGGCTACGGGCTCATGCGCTCGCTGTTCCGCGAGTGCCAGGGCCTCGGCTTCCCGGGCGTGTCGCTGCAGGTCGGCGACAAGCGCGGGGGCGAGAGCTGACATGGCGATCGAGCTGAACACGGGCGGTCGCGGGCGCAGCCGGGTGCAGCCGTCGATGAACGTCACGCCGCTCGTCGACGTGGTGCTGGTGCTGCTGATCATCTTCATGGTGATCGCGCCGATGATGGTGAAGCAGTTCTGGCTGCACGTCCCCAAGAAGGAGGCGGTGGTCACCCCCGAGACCGATCAGCCCAGCGACGGACCGGTGCCGATCGTCGTCACCGTCCGCGCCGACAAGACGGTGTGGATCAACAAGGACCGCGTCGAGCTAAAGG
This sequence comes from Myxococcales bacterium, assembly GCA_043737575.1. GTDB lineage: Bacteria > Myxococcota_A > Polyangia > Haliangiales > Haliangiaceae > UBA2376. Next base: position 3,305 of record JAYTAJ010000263.1, read on the forward strand.
AGCTGAGCGAGAAGCTGCAGCGGATCTTCGCGGCGCGCACCGATCGGCTGATGTTCTTCGACGCTGACGATCAGGTCGCGTATGGCGACGCCATGCGCGCGCTCGACGCGGCGCGCGGCGGCGGCGCCGCCAACATCGCGGTCCTCACCGAGGCCGCGGGTCGCTGATGCGCCGCTTCTCCGTATATATGGTGGCGGCGCTGGTCGGCGCCGCGGCGCCCGCGGTGGCGCAGCCGATCGATGCCGGGGTCGAGGACGCTCCGAGCGATGCCAGCGATGCCAGCGACGCGCCGCCACCGGATCCGAGCCTGACGCCGACGCCGCTGCCGGATCCGCTGCCGACGCCGACGCCGACGCCACTTCCCGATCCGGCGCCGATCCCCGAGCCGCCGCCCGACGAGTCGCCGTCCACGCTCGGCATCCGCGGCACCGTCGTCGACGCCGACACCGGGACGCCGCTGGGCGGCGTGACGATCGAGGTCATCGGCGGCGCCGCCCGCACCACGACCGACGACGACGGCGTCTACTCCCTCGCGGTCCCGCGCGGCACCTACACGCTGCGCGTCCTCGCCGAGCTGTACCAGGGCCGCCGCGTCCGCGGCGTGATCGTCAAGGGCGGCTTCACGAAGCTCGACGTCAAGATCCGCCTCGACGCCGACGCGGTCGAGGAGGTCGTGATCGAGGCCGAGCCCGATCGCCGCAGCGAGGCCGCGAACCTGCAAGAGCGCAAGCGCTCCGCGACGGTGCAGGACGCGGTCAGCGCCCAGGAGATCAGCCGGTCGCCCGACTCGAGCGCGGGCGACGCGGTCAAGCGCGTGGTGTCGGCCACCGTCGTCGGCGGCCGCTACGTGTTCGTCCGCGGCCTCGGCGGCCGCTACTCGACGACCTTGCTCAACGGCGTCGTCCTGCCCAGCCCCGATCCCGACTCGTCGGCGGTGCCGCTCGATCTGTTCCCGGCGGCGCTGGTCGCCAACCTCACCGTCGTGAAGAGCTACACGCCGGATCTGCCGGGCGCGTTCGCGGGCGGCGATCTGGTGATCCAGACCAACAGCTACCCGACCGAGTTCGAGCTGAAGGTGAAGGCGTCGGGCGCCTTCGACACCGAGTCGACCCTGCGCGACCGGCCGACCTACGCCGGCGGCAGCACCGACTGGTTGAGCTTCGAGGACGGCACCCGCGCGCTGCCGTCGTCGGTCCCGACCGATCGGCCGCTGCGGGTCGGCATGAACGGCGTCGACGCGCCCACCGCCGAGCGGGTCGGCGAGGACTTCCAAAACGTCTGGAACCTGCGCAGCGGCACCGCGCGGCCCAACTTCGGCCTCGGCGCCCAGATCGGCGACACGCTGAAGGACGCCTGTGGCCGCAAGCTCGGCTACCTCGCCACCGTCAGCTACGGCCACAAGGAGGCGACCCAGACCGGCCAGGTCTCCGCGGTCCGCATCGCCGAGGGCGAGCTCGGCATCCGCGAGCAGCTCGACAGCGTGATCGGCACCGCGTCGACCACGCTCAGCGGCCTTGCCAACGTCGGCATCGAGCTCGGGCCGCACCACGCGTTCAGCCTGTTCTCGCTCTACACCCGCTCGGCCGACGATCGGGCTCAGCTGGTGACCGGCTTCAGCGAGTCCGACAACCAGAACATCGAGGCCCGACGCCTGCAGTTCGTGACGCGGGCGATGAGCTTCACCCAGCTCACCGGCCGCCACACGCTGCCCGACGCGCGCAACCTGCGGCTCGAGTGGGAGGGCAACATCGCCTTCATCGAGCGCGACGAGCCCGACACCCGCGACATCCAGTTCGACATCCTCGACGACGGCCGCCGTCGCTTCCAGAACGGGCCCGGCAGCGGCGAGCACTTCTTCTCGAACCTGGCGGACACCACCGCCGGCCTCGGCGCCTCGGCGCTGCTGCCGCTCGCCGACGTCGAGCTCAAGGTCGGCGCGATGGCGCAGCGCTCGGACCGCGACTTCTCGGCCCGACGCTTCCGCTTCAACCTGGTCGGCAGCGATCCCGACGTGGTGTTCCTCGATCCCGAGGAGATGCTGTCGCCCGAGCACATCGGCCGCGACTTCCGCATCGAGGAGCGCACGCTGCAGGCCGACGTCTACCAGGCGTCGTCGACGCTGGCTGGCGCCTACGCGATGGTCGACCTCACGCGGTTCGAGCCGTTCCGCCTGGTCGGCGGCCTCCGCTACGAGCGCAACACGCTCGAGCTGACCCCGGGCAGCCCCTACGCGATCACGATGCAGCCCGAGCCCGGCATCGATCGCACCGACGCCCACTTCATGCCCGCGGTGAACGCGATCTACGCGCTGCGCGACGACATGAACCTGCGTGCTGGCTACAGCTTCACGCTGGCCCGGCCCCAGCTCCGCGAGCTCGCGCCGTTCCTGTTCTTCGACTTCGTCCGCCGCCGCGCGGTGTCGGGCAACGTCAACCTGCGCGACACCCGCATCCACAACGTCGACGGCCGCTGGGAGTACTTCCCGGCCGAGCGCTCGGTGCTGGCGCTGTCGGTGTTCGCCAAGCAGTTCCGCGATCCGATCGAGAGCGTGATCGTGAACGTGTCGCAGGGCGACGTCAGCTACGCCAACGCCGCGGGCGCCACCCTGCGCGGCGTCGAGGTCGAGGCCCGCGGCAGCCTGAGCTTCGTCCACCCGTCGCTGTCGGCCTTCCACGGCACCGCCAACCTGACGCTGGTCGACTCGGCCATCGAGCTGGGCCCCGAGGCCGCGGCCCAGACCAACCAGACGCGGCCGCTCCAGGGCCAGTCGAACTTCGTCACGAACCTCGACCTCGGCTGGGAGCGCAAGTCGACTGGCACCGATCTGTCGCTGCTCTACAACGTCTTCGGCGCCCGCATTGCCGAGGTCGGGATCGAGGGATTGCCCGATGTCTACGAGCAGGCGTTTCACCGCGTCGACCTGTCAGGCAGCCAGTCGCTGCCCCGCAACCTGAAGCTGAAGCTGTCAGTCACCAACCTCTTGAACCGGGCCGTGGTCGTCGATCAAGGCGGCTTCACGGTCCAAAAATACCAGCCGGGTGTCGCCGCGAGCGCATCACTCGAGTGGTCGCCGTAACGAAAGGAACCTCTGATGTCGAAGAAGCTCATGATCTCTCTGGCTGCCGCGCTGGGACTCTCTGCCTGTGGCGACGATGGGGGCTCGACTCCCATCGACGGGCCGCCCCCGATCGACGCCCCCGAGGCCACCGACGGCACCCCGCTGCCGACGCGGGTCGACGTGACCGGTGAGATCACTGCCGACACCACCTGGACCGCCGATCACATCTACGTCCTGAAGACGCACATCTTCGTGCGCTCGGGCACGCTGACGATCCGGCCCGGCGTCAAGGTCCTCGGCGACAACGGCTCGTCGCTCGTCATCACCACGGGCGCCAAGATCGACGTCCAGGGCACCGCCGCGGCGCCGGTCATCATGACCAGCTCGCAGCCGGTCGGCTCGCGCCTGCCCGGCGACTGGGGCGGGCTGGTCCTGCTCGGCCTCGCGCCGATCAACGTCACCGGCGGCACCTCGCAGGTCGAGGGCTTCCCGGCCGGCACCAGCGGCACCGCGTACGGCGGCACCGCCGCGGCCCACGACTGCGGCAAGGTCAACTACCTCCGCGTCGAGTTCGCCGGCTTCGAGCTGGCGCCCAACAACGAGCTCAACGCCCTCACCATCGGCGCGTGCGGCTCGGCGACGCAGCTCGATCACATCCAGACCCACCTCGGCTCCGATGACGGCGTCGAGTTCTTCGGCGGCACGGCCAACATCAAGCACCTGCTGGTGTCGCAGCCCCAGGACGACGGCCTCGACTGGGACTTCGGCTGGGTCGGCAAGGCCCAGTTTGTGATCGTCCAGCAGTCGGCGTTCTCGAACCAGGGCTTCGAGAGCGACAACAACGTCAATGCCAATGACGCGGTGCCGCGGTCGAAGCCGACGATCTACAACGCCTCTCTGGTCGGCTCGGATCGCGCCCCGGGCGGCGCCAACCAGCGCCAGGTCGGCATGCACCTGCGCCGCGGCACGGGCGTGGCGGTCTTCAACTCGATCATCACCGGCTTCGCCGACTTCCCGATCGACGTCGACGGCGCCTCGACGGTGGCGCAGACCCCGAACAACCTGTCGATCAAGAACAGCATCTTCTGGGACAACGGCAACCAGGCGACCTGGGTCGATCCGACCGACAACGACGCCGGCTTCGACGAGGGCATGTACTTCAAGGCCGAGATCAGCAACAAGCAGGTCGATCCGCGCATCACCAGCGCGCTCAACCTGGCGTCGCCGAACTTCCACCCCGGCGCCAACTCGCCGGCCCTGACGGTCGCGAACGCCGCGCCGCCGCCGTCGGACGGCTTCTTCGACGCCACCGCCATGTACCTCGGCGCGGTCGGCGGCGCCGCCGACTGGACTCTCGGGTGGACGGCGTACCCGGCCAACTGAACCCCGTGCTCGACGTCCGGCCCAGCCCGGCCGCGATCGCGGTCACGGTCGCCGTGGTCGACAACGTCTCGCCACCGGGCGAGGCGTTGCTCGCCACGCTGGCGCGTGAGGTGATCGAGGTCGCGCTGTGGCCGATGGCCCAGGTGCTGGAGGCCGCGGTCGATCGTTGCGGCGTGCTGATCGTGTGGAGCCCGGGTGGGCTCGACGCGACGGCGGTCGAGCGCGTGGTCGCGTGGTCGCAGACCCGGACGCCGCCGCCCGGCCTCATCGGCTGGGCGCCGCACAGCAGCGCCACCAGCATCGAGCACGCGCTGCGGACCGGCTTCGACGACGTGATCGCCGAGAGCTGCTCGCCGCGTGAGCTGGCGGTGCGGATCCGCGCGCTGCATCGCCGGGTCTACCGGACCGTGACGCGGGCACCGGCCCGGACGTCGTCGCGGCTGCGCTACCGCAACCTCGTGCTCGATCCCGACAGCTGCGAGCTGTGGCTCGACGGTCGCGCCGTCGCGCTCACCGTCACCGAGCTGATGATGGTGGTGGCGCTCTTGCGCGCGCGCGGCTCGGTGCTCACCCGCTCCGAGCTGCTCGATCAGGCCTGGGGCGGATCGAGCCTCGAGGTCAGCGAGCGCGCGGTCGACAACGTCGTGCTGCGGCTGCGGCGCAAGCTCGGCCGGCCCGAGCTGGTGCAGACCGTGCGCGGCGTCGGCTTCCGGCTCGGGCTCGACGACGATCCGGCCGCCGACGAGTAGCGCCGCGGCGTCCATGACGCAGGCCCGCAGCCGACCGGGCTCGCCGCGATCAAGTCGTGCTGACGCTGCGCCGCCGCCACACCACCAGGCGATCGTCGACCGCGACGAGGTCGTAGCCGGGCGGCAGGCGGTCGTCGCAGTAGCTCGCGACCCGGGTCCCCGGGCGCAGCGCGGCGAGCCGGTCGCGCGCCGCGCGCCGCGACGCGAAATACTGCGTCGGTGTCGGGGCGATCGCGCCGTCGAGCGCGGCCGCGCCGCGGTCGGCGTGCTCGCCGAACGGATTGAACAGGTACACCGCCGCGGCATCGCGCCAGTCGTGGGCCAGCGCGTCGCCGACGATCAGCTCGACGTTGGTGGCGCCGAGCCGCCGCGCCAGCGCGCGCCCGAGCTCCACCAGGTGCGCGCGCTGCTCGATGCCGACGAAGCGCACGGTCGGCGCCGCCAGCGCCGCCGCGATGCAGAACTTGCCGACGCCAGCGCCGACGTCGAGGACGGTCGCGCCAGCGGCGGGCGCCAGCAGCGCCACCGCGCGCCGCGCCACCGCGACCGGCGTGAAGTGGACCCGCGCCGCGCGCCACAGCGCCTCGGGCAGCAGCCCATCGAGCTCGTCGTCGGTGAGCTCGCTCGGCGCGATCATCGCGCGCGACGATCGCATGTCAGGGCGACCCGGTAGCGTCGCCGCATGTCGAAGATCGATCCCGCGATGCTCGAGGCCTTCGACGACCAGCTCACCGACGACACCCTGCGCACGCTGCTCGAGGCCGCCGCCGCGGCGCTGATCGAGGACGCGATCACCGACACGCTCACCGGCGACGCGGGCTGGGAGCCGGGCACGGTGCCGCTCGCCAGCCATCTCGCCGCGTCCTTGCGCCGCGCGATCGGCGACCGCGACGGCGGGCCGCTCGGCGATCGCGATCGGGTCGGCTCGGTGTCGCGCCATGCGATCGCCGAGCTGTCGGCCTTCGCGCGGGTGCGGCTCGAGCTGGCGTGGCGCGCGATCCGGGCCCAGCGCCGCGGCGCGGCTGCGGCGACCGGCGCCTGCGCGTAGCGGTCACTCCGCGGCGGCGCTGGCGTCGTTGCTGAGCGGCGTCTCCTTGCCGTCGGGGCCGATCTTGCTGGTGCCGCCCGGGATGTCGAGCGGCGCCGGCTGCTTGCTCTTGTCGGCGTCGAACGCGTCCTGCAGCTTCTTGATCTCGTCGACGATCGCGTCCGACTGGGCGTCGCAGCTCGCCGCCGTCGGGCCGACCACCGCGGTCTTCAGCTTGGCGAGGCCGTCCTGGTAGATCGTCACGTGCTGGGCCTCGTGGACCCTCACCGAGGCGACCCAGGCGTCGAACTTGGCCTGGTGTGGCGGCGGCTGCGTCGACCTCTGCTTCCACGTCGGCAGCGACGTCGTGATCTCGGTCGTGAACGTCGCCTCGACGACCTTGTCGCCGTTCGTCACGTAGTTGCAGTCGATCGCGCCGCAGTCGCACTGCCCCGCGCACTTCGACGACTGCGCCCGCGCCAAGATCTGCTTGTACAGCTCGACGTAGTTCGCGGCGTCGAACACGATCGGGTTGCCCGCCGTCACGGTCGCGACCACCTTGACCTTGATCCTCGATGGGCCTTGCTGGGTCGCGCCGCTCGCGTCGCCGGGCGCCACCGCGTTGTCGGTCGCCGCCGGATCGGGCGCGCGCGCCGCGATCGTCGGTCCACCGCTGACCTCGGCCGGTCGACCCGCGACCATCGCATCGGCGGCGCGATCGGCCTCGACCTCGGCGCGATCGCCGGGCGCCGACACCTCGAGCTTGTGCTGGCGCTCGGCGGTGCCGCCCTGCTGCTGCACCGTGTGCGCGACCTCGTGAGCGAGCAGGTGCAGCCCGAACGGATCGCTCGGCTGGTACTTGCCGTCGGCGAAGTGGATGTCCTGCCCGACCGTGTACGCTTGGGCGCCGACC
>JAYTAJ010000264.1:0-1932 GCA_043737575.1 Myxococcales bacterium
CATCGCGTCCTCGATGCGCTCGTAGGTGGTGTAGCGCCGGGCGCACTTCTCACACTCGCGGCGGCGCCGGATCTCGCCCCCGTCCTTGGAGGAGCGCGAGTCGATCACCTTGTCCTCGAGCTCGCCGCAGAACGGACAGCGCACTACGAGGGGTCCAGCGCGGAGAGCTTGGCGACGCGACCGGCGTGGCGACCGCCGTCGAACGGCGTGTCCCGGAACACCACGAGGGCGGCCTCCGCCACGCCGGGCCCGACCACGCGGCCGCCGAACGCGACGACGTTCGCGTCGTTGTGGCGGCGCGCGCACTCGGCGGTGTACGAATCGTGGACGAGCGCGGCGCGGATGCCCGGCACCTTGTTGGCCGCGATCGAGATGCCGATGCCGCTGCCGCACACGACGAGGCCCAACGCGCCACCGCCGGCGCTCGCGACCGCGCGGCCCACCGAGGCGCCGTAGTCGGGGTAGTCGACCGAGGCTCCGTCGTCGGTGCCGAGGTCCACGACCTCGTCGCCGAGCCCGCGCAGCACGCCGACCAGCACCCGCTTGAGGTCGAGCCCCGCGTGATCGCTGCCGGCAAACCAGCGGGTCATCCGGACCCCCTTACGCCTTGTACCGGGTCAGGACCAGCGTGGCGTTGGTCCCGCCGAACCCGAAGCTGTTCGACAGCGCCGCGTCGACCGCGAGCTCGCGCGCGTGGTTCGGCACGTAGTCGAGGTCGCACGCGGGATCCGGCGACTCCTGGTTGATCGTCGGCGGCAGCACGCCGCGCGAGAGCGCGAGCGCGGTGATGCCGGCCTCGACCGAGCCGGCCGCGCCCAGCATGTGGCCGGTCATCGACTTGGTCGACGACACCGCGAGCTGCTTGGCGTGATCGCCGAACACCGCCTTGATCGCGGCGGTCTCGTTCTTGTCGTTCGCGTCGGTCGAGGTGCCGTGGGCGTTGATGTACTGGATGTCCTCGGGGCGCAGGCCGGCGTCGGCGAGCGCGGCGCGCATGCAGCGCTGGGCGCCGATGCCGTCGGGCGCGGGCGCGGTGACGTGGTGGGCGTCGCTGTTGGCGGCGTAGCCCTTCACCTCGGCGTAGATGCGGGCGCCGCGGGCCAGCGCGTGCTCGAACTCCTCGAGGACGACGACGCCGGCGCCCTCGCCGATCACGAAGCCGTCCCGATCGTTGTCGAACGGCCGCGACGCGGTGGTCGGCGAGTCGTTGCGGGTCGACATCGCGCGCATCGCGTTGAAGCCGCCGACGCCGAGCATCGTGATGGTCGCCTCGCAGCCGCCTGCGATCATGCAGTCAGCGTAGCCGTGGCGGATGATCCGCATCGCCTCGCCGATCGAGTGGGCGCCGGTCGAGCACGCCGAGACATGGGAGAAGTTGGGGCCGCGGGCGCCGGTCCGGATCGTCACCAGGCCCGGCACCATGTTGATGATGATGTCGGTGACGAAGTACGGCGAGAAGCCGTAGCGGGGGCCCTTGGCGCGGCCGCTGTCGTGGGTGTCCTCGATGGTCTCGACGCCGCCGAGGCCGGCGCCGATGTAGACGCCCCAGCGATCCTCCTCGCCGGCCGGCACCTTGCGATCGGGGTAGCCGGCGTCATCCATCGCCAGCATCGCCGCGGCGACGCCGAACTGCAGGAAGCGATCGAGGTGCTTCAGCTCGCGCTTGTCGAACCAGGTCGGCGCGGCGGCCGCCCAGTCCTTCACCTCGCACGAGAACTTCGACGCGTAGTCGGTCGCGTCGAAGTTGGTGGTCGGCGCCGCGCCGCTCTTGCCGGCGATCAGCGCGGACCAGGTCTCCTCGAGACCGATCCCGACCGGCGTCACGAAACCGATTCCGGTGATGACGACTCTACGCATGATTCACTCGGTGAAAGGTCTGAAGCGTCGGTGGTCTCGGGCACCCGCCGATCTCGGCGCCGGAGCGCTCGGGGT
>JAYTAJ010000265.1:0-4533 GCA_043737575.1 Myxococcales bacterium
GCTCGCACTGCGGCGCCTGCGGCAAGCCGGTGCGCTGGTACGACAACGTGCCGATGCTCAGCTACCTGTGGCTGCGCGGCCGCTGCCGCGACTGCGGCGTGAGCTTCGCGCCGCGCTACCTGCTCGTCGAGATCGCGACCGGCATGCTGTTCGCGACCGCGTGGTGGTTCGCGGTCGACGCCCGCGCGCTGCTCGAGCCGTTCGATCAGCGGCTGATCCGCTTCGCGATCGGCGCCGCGTTCATCTGGACGATGGTCGTGATCCTGTTCATCGATCTCGACCACAAGCTGATCCTGGCGTGGCCGGCGTATCCCGCGATCCCGATCTTCTACGGCCTCGGCCTGCTCCTGCCCGAGCGCCACTGGGCCGACGGGCTGATCGGCGCGGTCGTCGGGTACGGCCTGGTGCGGCTGATCGCCGACGGCTACTACTACCTGACCAAGCGCGAGGGCATGGGCTACGGCGACGGCGTGCTGCTGGCGCTGGTCGGCGTGCTGCTCGGCTGGCGCGGCGTCATCGTCAGCCTGTTCCTCGGCTCGATGATCGGCACCGTGATCGCGGTGCCCGCGCTGCTGGTGGCGCGCCGCAAGACCGCGACCGAGCCCGAGACCGTCACCGAGCCCGAGCCCGTCACCGAGATCGAGCCCGGCCTCGGCCGCGCCGAGATCCCCTTCGGCCCCTTCCTCGCCACCGCCGCCGTCTTCTGGTGGTTCGCCGAGCCCTACCTGACGATCCAGATCATGGGGCGCTGACGACCTGCTTGCCGATCGGCGGGCCGACGCACGACGCGATGTCGAAGATCATGAACGCCAGCACCTTCTCCTGCGGCGTCAGGCCGGTGGTGACGCAGCCGTTCGGGAACTGCAGGCTGCCTCCCGAGTCGTCGCCGGTCGACACGTGGATGTCCGACACGACGCCCTTGCCGCAGCGCTCGGTCGGCTCGGCCTCGAGCGGCGTCGTGAACTGGTAGTACTGGATCGAGTTCTGCGACGGGACGCTGATCCAGCGCTCGGCCAGCGTGGCGTCCACCGCGTCGATGGTGTGCTGGGCGTCGGTCAGCGGGATCTTGCCGAGCATCGTCGACGCGTTGACGTTCTGCAGCCACTGCGCCATGTCGGCGCCGCCGGTGAACGAGGTGTTGACGTCGGCGGTGACGTCGCCGATGTCCGCCTGGAAGTTGAACGTCGCGGTGTTCGGCAAGAGCCCGGGTCCGGCCTGGACCCAGTAGTTGTGCCAGTGCGACATGAACACGCGGCCGCCGATGCCCGAGTAGTCGTACAGCGCCTGCAGCGACGGCGCCGGCTTGGTGTCCGGGTTCTGGCCGCCCTCGCACGACAGGAACACGACGTCGTAGGGCCGCAGGTGATCGACCGTGTCCCACAGGCTGGTCGCGTTGGTGAACGCGGCGCCGCCGTTGAGGCCCGGGGCGAAGCGCGGCGTGCCGCCGGTGCCGGTGAACAGGTGGACCTTGCCGCGGCCGCCCGCGGCGGTGAACTCGGCGTCGTCGAGGCCGATCTTGCGCAGCATGCACTCGAGGGCATCGGCGCCGCCGGTGGTGAGCGCCATCTGCGGGATGTCGCCCTCGTCCTGGTTCTTCGGCAACCGCGTCGTCGTCGCGGTCAGCGGTTGATCGACGCACATGTCGATCTGCGGGATCACGAACTGACGGCGCCACTTGCCGATCTGGATCACGACCGGGATGTCGCGGCCGACCGGCATGTTCTCGAGGGTGAACTTGCCCTCGGTGTCGGTCACGGTCTCGATCAGCGGATCGCCCGACAAGGTCGCGCCGCAGCGATCGCACTGCACGCCCTCGGTCAGCGCACCGACCGGCGAGTTCGGCACGTAGACCGTCGCGTTGTAGAGCGGCAGCGTGCCGTTCGGCGCGTAGACCGTGCCCGAGATCGACGTCGTGCCGCCGCCCATGCACGTCACCTGCTGGCAGCCGAGGCCGGCGCACGCGTCGAGCGGCGGCGGCCCACCGTCGCCATTGCCATTGCCATTGCCGTCGTCACCGCATGCGGCGAGCGCGAGCGCGGCGAGGATCGAGATCGAGGCGAACGAGAACGTTCGTGCGACATGCATACGACACCTCGAAGAGGTTATTCCCACGCTGCATCGTATCAGGGATCCCGCGCCAGCTCGGCAACAATTGCCCTCGCCACTTCGCGACCTTCGTTGACGGTGCCAGGTGGGAGCGTGACGCCACCGACGACGGCATGCCCACCCCCACCGTGGCGCGCACACAGCGCGCCGAGGTCGTGACGGCGCGGACCTGCGCTCCATGGATTCCAACCGACACCGACCTTCACCGCCGACTCGGTCGCGAGCAGCGTCACCGTGTAGGCACATCCAGGAAACAATTCGTACGCGGTCAGACCAGGCGATCCGAGGTCGCGCCCGATCAGATCGAACCGCACCACCTCGCCGAGCACCTCGCCGGCCGCGGTCCAGCGATCGCGATCGCGGCGGCGTCGCGCCAGGATCGGATCGAGGCCGGCGCGGATCCACGGCGCCGCGGCCAGCTCGGCGAGGGCGGTGTGCTCGAGCGCCGCGACGTAGCGGCCGGTGAGGGCGGGCTCGCGGACGCTGGCGATCCACACCGCGAGCTGTGACGCCGGCGACTCCAGCGCGCACGCGGTGCGGGCGTCGGGGTACGCGGCGGCGTCGACGATGTCGGCCCACCCGGTCAGCTCGACCAGGTGCGGCGGCGGGCGCCAGCCGAACCGCTCGCCGAGCACGCGCGTCACCACGCCCGCGCACGACGGCGCGCCCGGCTCGAACGCCATGTGCTCGTCGGCGCGCGCGGTGAAGTCGGCGCGCAGCTCGGCCGGCTGGAACGCGGTCGCGTGATGATCGAACCACCACCGCATCGCCGGATGCGGGCAGTAGCGGAAGTCGACGCAGGCGTTGTCGTCGCCGTCGATCGCGACCCCGGCGAAGGCGTCGCCGAGGCGGTGCGAGACGCCGACCGGCACGATCCGATCGACGCCGATCACGTCGCGATAGAACGCGGAGAACAGCGCCGCCGACGCGGTGCCGTCGAAGCAGGCGTCGTGAAAGAAGACCTTGAGCGTGGACAGAGCTGCGATGGTAGCGCGCCCCGTGGCCTGTGCGGACCCGTCGGGGTTATAAGGAGGGATGTCTCCTGACACGTACCAGTGGCTGATCGTCGGTCACATCGCGGGCTTCGTGCTGTGGATCGCGGGGCTGGTCGCGACGCTCACGCTGTTGCGCATCCACTCGATGGTCGAGGGCGCGGCGCGCGACGTGCTGTCGCGGCAAGAGCACAAGACCGCGGCGCTGATGGACGCGGGCGCGACCCTGGCGATGGTGTGCGGGCTGTGGATCGCGTTCGGCGGCACCGTCAACGCGCTCAAGACCGGCGCGTGGCTGCACATCAAGCTGACCCTGGTCGTGTTGATCATCCTCGGCGCGCACGGCTTCGCGCGGGCCCAGGTCAAGCGGTTCAAGCGCGGCCAGGTCCGGGCGATCCCGCGGGCGCTGATCTACGTCGTCGTCGCGGCGGCGCTGGCGATCGTCCTGCTCGGCGCGAAGAAGGATCTGCTGCGCAAGCAGCCCGACGCGCCGGTCCCGGCCGTCCCCGTCACCAAGTAGACTCGCGGTCGGTGCTGCCGCCGACCATCCTCCACGTCGACCTCGACGCGTTCTTCACGTCGGTCGAGCAACGCGACGATCCATCGCTGCGCGGCAAGGCGGTGCTGGTCGGCGGGTCGCGGCGGCGCGGCGTGGTCGCGGCGGCGAGCTACGAGGCCCGCACGTTCGGCGTGTTCTCGGCGATGCCGATGGCCGAGGCGCTGCGGCGGTGTCCGCACGCGATCGTGGTGCCGCATCGGATGGAGCGCTACGCCGCGGCGTCGGCCGGGTTCTTCGCGATCCTCGGCGCCTTCTCGCCCGCGGTCGAGGCGCTGTCGTTCGACGAGGGTTTCCTCGATCTGACCGGCACCGAGCGGCTGCTCGGCCCGCCGCTCGAGGTCGGGCGCGCGATCAAGGCCCGGGTCCGCAACGAGCTGGCGCTGGTGGCGTCGGTCGGCGTCGCGCCGACCAAGATGGCGGCGAAGATCGCGTCCGACATCGACAAGCCCGACGGCCTGCGGGTGGTCGCGCCCGACGACGTCCGCGGGTTCCTCGATCCGCTGCCGGCCGGCCGCCTGTACGGCGTCGGCGAGGTCACCGGCGACATGCTGCGCGCGCTCGGCATCACGACGATCGGCGACGTCGCGCGCTACCCCGAGGCCGGGCTGATCGCGCGGCTCGGGCCGACCCTCGGCTCGCACCTCGCGGCGCTGGCCCGCGGCGAGGACTCGCGCCACGTCGAGGCCGACACGCCGCCGGTCACGATCGGCCACCAGGAGACCTTCGACGACGACCAGTGGGAGCGCGGCGATCTCGAGCTGGTGTTGCTGCACCAGATCGATCGGGTCGCCGAGCGCCTGCGCCGCGCCCACCTGCGCGCCAACGCGGTCGGCGTGATCGTGAAGTACGACGACTTCCGGCAGATCACGCGGCGCA
>JAYTAJ010000266.1:0-10422 GCA_043737575.1 Myxococcales bacterium
CTCGGTCAAGCGTCTGATCGGACGCAAGTTCAGCGATGCCGCGACCCAGGAGGAGCTCAAGCGAGTTCCTTACAAGGTGGTCGAGGCGCCCAACGGCGACTGCGCCATCGAGATCCGCGGCAAGCGGTACTCGCCGGCCGAGATCTCGGCGCGCATCCTGATGAAGCTCAAGCGCGCCGCCGAGGAGTATCTCGGAGAGCCGGTCACCGAGGCGGTGATCACCGTCCCCGCGTACTTCAACGACTCGCAGCGCCAGGCGACCAAGGACGCCGGCCGCATCGCGGGCCTCGAGGTCAAGCGCATCATCAACGAGCCGACCGCCGCGGCGCTGGCCTACGGCCTCGACAAGAACAAGGAGCAGCTCATCGCCGTGTTCGACATGGGCGGTGGCACCTTCGACATCTCGGTGCTCGAGGTCGGCGACAAGGTCGTCGAGGTCGTGTCGACCAACGGCGACACCCACCTCGGCGGCGACGACATCGACAACCGCGTCATGGACTGGCTGATCGCCGAGTTCAAGAAGGACAGCGGCATCGACGTCTCGAAGGACAAGATGGTCCTGCAGCGCCTCAAGGAGGCGTCGGAGAAGGCCAAGATCGAGCTGTCGTCGGTGCAGGAGACCGAGGTCAACCTGCCGTACCTCACGGCGGACGCGACCGGGCCCAAGCACCTCCTGAAGAAGCTGTCGCGCTCGGCGTTCGAGCGGATGATCGAGGACATCGTCGCGCGCACGATGGAGCCGCTCAAGCGCGCCCTGTCGGACGCCGGCAAGAAGCCGTCGGACATCAACGAGGTCATCCTGGTCGGCGGCTCGACCCGCATCCCGCTGGTCGCGCAGAAGGTCAAGGACTTCTTCGGCAAGGAGCCCAACCGCACCGTCAACCCCGACGAGGTCGTCGGCCTCGGCGCGGCGGTCCAGGGCGGCGTCCTCACCGGCGACGTCAAGGACATCCTGCTCCTCGACGTCACGCCGCTGTCGCTCGCGATCGAGACCTACGGCGGCGTCGCCACCGTGCTCATCCCGCGCAACACGACGATCCCGACCCGCAAGGCCGAGACCTTCTCGACCGCGGCCGACAACCAGACCACCGTCGAGGTCCACGTGACGCAGGGCGAGCGCCCGATGTCGAAGGACAACAAGACGCTCGGCAAGTTCCAGCTCGGCGGCATCCCGCCCGCGCCGCGTGGCGTCCCGCAGATCGAGGTCTCGTTCGACATCGACGCCAACGGCATCCTGAACGTGTCGGCGAAGGACAAGGCGACCGGCTCGGAGCGCGCGATCCAGATCACCGCGTCGGGCGGTCTGTCCGAGGCCGACATCAAGCGCGCGGTCGAAGAGGCCGCGAGCCACGAGGCCGAGGACAAGGCGCGCAAGGAAGCGATCGAGGCGCGCAACCAGCTCGACTCGCTGCTCTACGGCACGCGCAAGCTGGTCAAGGAGAACGAGGGCAAGCTGTCGGACGCCGACAAGCTGATGGCCGAGGAGGAGTTCAAGAAGGCCGACGAGGTGCTCGAGGCCAATCGCGAGCCCAGCCAGCCCGAGGTGCTCCGCGCCGCGTTCGAGTCGCTGCAGACGGTGGCGCACAAGATCGCCGAGACCATGTACAAGCAGGCCGGCGCATCGGGTGACGGCGGCGGTGGACCCGACGCGGGCGCCGACGCGGGTGGTGGCGCTGCTGCGGGCGCCGACCCCGATGTCATCGACGCCGAGTTCGAGGATAAGCGCTAGCGGTTTTCTCTCTGAACCCGGTGCGTCGATTCGAGAGGATCGACGCATGATCGGGCGGGGTCGCGCGACGCGGGATCTCCTGAAGAGGAGAACGGCGCGACGAGCGTGAGAAGAAGGATGCAGCGAGGATCGGAAGGTCCTCGCCGCGATCGTTTTCGGGGGTCAGCGGGCGAGGCGGAGGGCGACGACCTGGCCGGGGCGGCGCATGTAGACGCGCGTGCGCTCCGCGCGGAAGCCGGGCTTGCGCAGCTCGATGTTGACGGTGGTGAAGCCGAGGACGGTCGTGGTGATCGGGGTGACGCCCGCGGCGCGGCCGTTGATCGAGACCGCGGCCGAGGCGGGCGTCGAGACGATGCGGACCGAGTGCTCGGGGCGACGCATGACGAGGCGCAGCTCGGTCGCGCGATCGGCGGTCGGGACGAACGTCTTCTCGAGCAGCTCGTAGCGCGGGTGCTTGAGCGCGATCGCGGTGCGGCGGCACGGGACGGTGAGCGCGATCGGGGTGACGCCTGCGGGGCGGCCGGCGATCAGGACCGCGGCGCCGTCGGGCGTCGAGGACAGCGTGAGCTGGCAGCCGTCGACCGGCGCGGCGGGGGGCGTGATCGCTTCGGACGGCGCGCGCGGATCGTCGACGGTGGCGGGTGGATCGTCGACGGTGGCGGGTGGATCGTCGAGGGCGGCGGGCGCCGGCGGATCGCCGACCGGCGCGGCGGGCGGTGCGGTGGCGGGTTCGATCGCGGGCGGCGTGATCGCGGGTGCAGCGATCGTGGATGGCGTGGTCGTGGGTGGCGTGGTCGCGGACGGCGCGGGGGAACCGGCGGCGGCGGCGGCGAGGCTCGACCGCGCGGCGGGTGCGGAGGCGACGGTGCCGCGACCACCGACGACGATGATCGCGGCGATCACCGCGATCGCGGCGATCGCGACCGCGGCGGTGAGCAGCGGCCAGCGACGGCGCGCGCGGGGTGGTGGCTCGGAGCGACGCGGTAGCTCGAAGGCCATTGCGGGCGGCGGGGCGCGCTCGAGCGGCGGCGGCGGCGGCAGCGCGGCGGGCGCTGCGGGCGCTGCGGGCAACACCGGCGGGCGCGGCGGCGCACCGGGTGGATGCGGGTACGGACGCAGCAAGCGGAAGTCGGGGACGGGGGCGTCGTCGTCGTCGTGAGACGGCGCGCGCGCGAGGAGCTCGTCGAAGGAGAACGCGGTGTCGGTCTCCTCGTAGAGCGAGCACTCGACGAAGCCGAACAGCGATTCCTCGCTCAGCTGGGCGAGGGGATTGACGGGGAGGATGAAGGGCGAGCCGGGCGCGCGCTCCTCGAGGGGCGCGGTTGAGGCGGCGACGGGCGCGGGAACGGATACGGGAACGGATACGGGAACGGATACGGATACGGATACGGATACGGGAACGGATACGGTAGCGGGAACGGCTACGGGTACGGTAGCGGGAACGGATACGGGTACTGTGACGGAGACGGAGTCGGCGACGGGAATCGGGACGGGAACGGTTGCGGCAATGGCGGGCCGAGGAGCGAGAGGAATCGGCGGCAGCGACGGCACGGTGACGGTGTGCTTGGCGCGGATCGCGTGGATCGCGGCGGGCGAGGCGTCGACCTCGGTCGTCGGGCCGTCGTCGGTGATCGCGGGCTCGTCGAGGGGCGGGCGCTGCGAGGGCGGGCGTGGGATCGGGACCATCGCCGCGGCGCGCGTGGTGCGACCGACGGTGCTGCGCGGCGCGGGCAGCGGCGGGATCGGCGGTGGCGTCGCGGCGGGCGCCTGGGCGTGGAGGCGACGCAGCGTCTCCTCGCTGGCGGCGTCGAGCTGCAGGAGCTTGAGGCGCAGGCCGGGGCGGCGGTGCGGCCCCGACGGCGTCGGCCACACGTCGAGGACCTCGCCGGTGCCGCGCATCGCGCGGGTGCCGTCGGCGAGGAGGATCACGAACGGCCCTTGGGTGCCGGGCGCGCGCGTCGTCAGCCCGGCAATGAACAGCGTGCGGCGCTGGCAGTAGTGGGCGAACGCCTCGACGAACTGATCGAGCGACGCGCATCGCGTCGCGACCCGCAGCACCTTCGTTTGCGCTTCGACGACGGCGGGCACCGCGTCGGATGGTAACGCTGTCGCGCGCGACCGGGGCACTTTCCGTCGGTGGGTCTCATGCGCACAGCCGGCCTGTCGCTGTGACGACTCACGCACACCTCACGGGTGACGTCGGTCGGCGGCGCGGAGCGGCCGAGGCGTCGTGGCACAATGGCTGCGTGGTGGACCTCGCCGTGCGCGCGGGTGGTCGGGCGCCCAGCCCGTGGGACGCGATCGACTACGCGCCCGCGGCGGCCGATCGCTTCGTCGCGCTTGAGGACCACTGGCCGGAGCTCGCCGCGGCCGAGCTGACGCGGCCGCAGCGGCTCGCGATGAACCGGCTCGCGCTGCGGTTCTCGTGCGAGATGGTGACGCACTTCGAGCGCTACGTCGTCGACTACCTCGAGACCCGCCGATCGCGGCTGCGCGGCGCGCTGTCGGATCGCGCGGCCCAGCGCTTCGCCGACGACGAGCGCGAGCACATCGGCGGTTTTCATCGGCTGCTCGCGGCGATCGCGCCCGCGGCCTACCGCGACGGCGCGCTGCGGTTCTTCCGCTGGTCGGTGTGGGATCGACACCCAGACGATCGATCAGGTGGCGCTGACCCGGAACCGGCGCGGCTCGCTGGTCCGCGAGGTCCTCGCGGCGGCGGGCATCGCGGTGCTACACGCCAACCTGTTCGCGACGACGTTCGATCGATCGCGGCGGTGGCCGCGCGGCGCGCGGCTGCACGATGGCCGCTACCGCGACGTCGCCCCCGCGGCCTACGGCCGCGCGCAGCAGCGCTGGCAGACCTGGCACAACGTCGAGGACCACCGCAAGAACCTGGTGATCGACGACGGCGCCTGGGCCGCGATCACGTCGCACAACCTTCTCGACGTCGCGTCGACGTGGCACGAGAACCTGTTCGTGGTCGGCGGCGCCGCGGCGGGCGCGGTGTGGGATCAGGCGCGCGCGGCGATCACCGCGGCGCTCACGCTGCCGCAGCGTCTGACGCCTGAGGCAGCGAAGCGAGTCGCGGCGCTGGCGGCGCGCCGATCGACGCCGACGGCGCCGCCCCTGATCGGCGCGCCACCGATCGCGGCGCTGGGCGCGCTCGGCGATCCGACCGCGATCGCGGCGCCGGCCGACGCGGCGGTCGAGATCCTGTCGACCCGGGCGATCCGGCCGCGCCTGATCGCGGCGCTCGCGGCGACGCAGCCCGGCGATCAGGTCCGCGCCGCGTCGGCGTGGTTCTCCGATCAGCCGCTGCTCGACGCCTTCGTCGCGGCGGCCGCGCGCGGCGCCGACGTCCAGATCCTGGTCGACGATCTGGCCGCGCTCGCGCTCGATCGGATCCCGTCGTGGTTCGTCCGCGCCCTCGCCAACTTTCGCGTGACCGAGCGGGCGCGCACGCTCGACCTCGCGGGCTTCGCGCTGCGGGTCCATCCGTCGGCGAACGGCCGCATGATGCACCTCGAGACCGCCGCGTTCCTCGGCCGCGACCGCCGCTTCGCGATCGGCGGCCAGGCCAACTACACGCCGAACTCGTTCAACGGCGCGTGGCACGAGACCGGGGTCGTCGTCGAGGGCGGCGCCGTCGTCGACCGGTTCCTCGCCCAGTTCGGCCCGCTGTGGGACGCGTCGGCGCCGCCGCGCAAGCTCGGCGTCGCGAGTCGGGCGCTGCGCCGCGCGCTCTTGTGGCTGGTCGAGCGCACCGTGTTCACGTTCTGAGGACCGAGCCCAGCGAGGGACGAAGTCAGGGTCAGGGAGTCGCGTCGGTTGGGCTCAGGCTGCACAGGCCGCCGCCGCAGAACAGGTGCGCGAGGAGCTGCGTCGACACGACCGCGGTGAGGCCGCCTTGCTGCAGCGCGCGGCGCGGTCCCGTGCGATCGCCGCCGCGATCGGCGAGGGCGCGGGCCACCGCCGCGGGATCGAACAGCGCGGTGGCGCGCAGCGACGGCGGTGACAGCAGCTCGTCGACCCAGGCCGGGCGGCCGGGCCCGTGGATCACCGGCGCGGCGCGGAACATCGTCTTCGATCGCCACGCGGTGGCGGCCGGCAGGTAGCGCGCCGCGAGCGCGCGCAGGATCCACTTGTCGCGGCCGCCACGGAGCTTGAGCGACGGGTGCAGCGACGCGGCGAGGGCGACGACGCGCTCGTCGAGGAACGGGAACCGCGGTTCGACTGACGACGCCATCGCGACCCGATCGCCCTTGTCGGCGAGGAGGTGGCCGCCGAGCACCAGCTCGTAGTCGGCGTACAGGCTGCGGTGCAGCGGCGCCCAGGTCGCGACCGCGGCCTCGTCCCACGCGTGATCGTCGCCTGGCGTCCAGCCGCCGAGCTGATCCCAGAAGCTCGGTGCGTAGAGCGACCCGCGGATCCGACCGATCAGCGCGTAGAGGTGGCCGGCGCCGGTCGCCGCGAACGCGCCGCGCGCGACCGCCGACCGCGAGCCCGAGCGCGGCGCCGAGCAGCGGGGCGATCGCGCCGCCGCCGCGGCGGTGCGGCAGCGTCGTCCACGGGTAGCCCGCGAACGCCTCGTCGGCGCCCTCGCCGGTGACGACGGCCTTGAAGCCGCGGCCGTGGACCTCGCGCGACAGCGCCAGCAGACAGGCGTCGGCGTGATCGAGGATCGGGACCTCGGCCGCGCGCACGACGGCGGGGAACCGCGCGGCGACCATCGCCTCGTCGACGGCGAGCACGACGTGGTGGACGCCGAGGCTGCGCGCGGTCTGGGCGGCGAGCCCGGCCTCGTCGGGCCCGAGCCGATCGAGCTGGACGCTGAACGCGGTCAGATCGGGGCGGTGCCGCGCCGCCATCGCGACCAAGAGCGACGAGTCGACGCCGCCCGACAGATACGTCGCGACCGGGGCGTCGGCGGCGAGGCGGCGCGCGACCGCGGCGTCGAGGGCGGCGTCGAGCTCGTCGATCACCGCGGCCTGGCTGGACGCATCGTCGGCGCGCGCTCGTGGCCGGCGGCCGGGAAGTCGAGCGCGGCGAACCGCACAGACACGCGAAGACGTGGTCGATGCCGCGCGGATCGAGCGCGGGCGTCACCATCCCTGACGCGAACAGCGCCTTGATCTCGGACGCGAACAGCAACCAGCCATCGCTGCGCACTGTATACAGTGGACAGATCCCGAACCGGTCGCGTCCGAGCACCAGGCGGCGCTCGGTGCGATCCCAGACCGCGACCGCGAACTGACCGCGAGCGTCGGCGAGGTAGGCGGCGCCGGCGTGGGCGAAGGCGTGGACCCAGATCTCGGTATCGCAGGCGGTGCGGAACCCGGCGCCGCGGGCGGTGAGGCGCGCCCGCTCGGCGCGATGATCGAACAGCTCGCCATTGGCGACGGCGGTGAAGCGTCCGCTCGGATCGGTGATCGGCTGACGGCCGTGGGCCGGATCGACCAGCGCCAGCCGCCACGCCCCGAGGGCGACGCCGGGCTCGAGGTGGACGTGGGCGTCGTCGGGGCCGCGGTGGGCGATCGCGGCGCCCATCGCCGCGAGCCGCTCGGGCGCGAACCCGCGGCGGCCGTCGAGGTCCACCGCGCCGACGATGCCGCACATCGGACAATGGTAACGAGGATGTTGGTCGGCGCGCGGCTGTCGGTCCACAATGCACGGGTGCATCGCGTCGTCGCCTCGCTCCTCGCGCTCACGCTCGGCGGCTGCGCGTACCTCGGCGTCGTCGGCGACGGCTCCACGGTCGCGTGGGGGCCGGCCAACGAGGGCGCGCTGATCGATGGCCGCGCGATGCCGCCCGACGGCGAGGGCTTCGTCGTGCCCAGCCGCTGGCGCCAGCGCGGCAACCAGTGGGGCACCGACGAGCTGATCGGCGTGATCACCCACGCCGGGCACCGCGTCGCCGCGCAGCTGCCGGGCTCGCGCATCGGCGTCGCCGACCTGTCGATCGGCGGCGGTGGTCGCAGCCCGCACCACCGCTCGCACCAGAACGGCCGCGACGCCGATCTGCTGTTCTTCGTCACCGACGGCAGCGGCGCGTCGGTCGAGCTCGACGTGATGCGCCACTTCGGCGACGACGGCGGCACCGTCGACGCCGGGCCGCGGCTGGTGTTCGACGCGCCGCGCACCTGGGTGCTGGTGCGGGGGCTGCTCGAGGCGCCGGGCCCGGGCGTGAAGCACCTGTTCATCTACGCGCCGCTGCGCGATCAGCTGCTCGATCACGCCCGCGCGATCGGCGAGCCCGACGCGGTCATCGCCTGGGCCGGCGAGGTGCTCAGCCAGCCCGGCGACTCGGCGCCCCACGACGATCACCTGCACCTCCGCATCCACTGCCCCGACGGCGACGACACCTGCGTCGACTACGGCGCTCGCACCGCGCGCAAGAAGCCGGCCCTGCGGCCCGAGCACGCGGTGGCGCGCGGCGTCGCGTCGCGGCCGATCGTCGGCACGCCGTGGTTCCGCATGATTCGCTGGTGAGCGCATCGCGAGGGCGCTGGTGACGCGGCGCTACGGCGGGGTCGGACGCACGCTCTGCGTCAATCGATCGAATACCCGGCGCAGCGACGATCGCGCCGCGGTCGACTCGGTCGCGAGGATCACGCTGACGACCTGATCGCCGATCACGATCAGCGCGTGGCGGACGTAGCGGCGGTTGGCCTCGTACTCGAGCTCGGGCGTCCGGCTCTGGGTCTGCGCGGTCACGCGGAACCCGGCGCCGTCGAGCCGCTCGCGTAGCCGGGTCACCGCGGCGCCGGGATCCGGCGAGCAGAACACCGCGTCGAGCTCGGTGCGGCAGCCCGGCACGATCGGATCGATCGTGACGATCATCCGGGCCGGCGGGGTCGACCGGCTCATGATCAACAACACGCGCGGATAGCCGCTGACCTCGGACACCCGCCAGCCGCGCGGCACCTCGGCGCGGACCGCGGCGGTGGTCGACGTGAACGTGTCGCCCTCGAGATCGGCGGCAGCGGGCGGCGTGATCGCGGCGAGCGCAGCGACGAGCGCGAGCGCTGGCGCGAGGACGATCGAGCTCCGCATCAACGACGACGGTACGCGAGTCGTCGCGCTCGCGCACCTGAACAGAGTTGCAGCGGAATACTTGACTCTTTCGCCACTGCTATTATTGACCGACTACATTCACGCGAATACAGTGACGATACTTTCCGGGAACGATTCTGATTCACCGACGGTAAACGAACGACACATCTCGTCATCAACGCAGCAGACCAGGGGGATGAAGCGCCGGGGTGTACGGGCGCACATCGACGGGCTGGCTGCGGGACGAGGCGTGCTCGGTCGATCGCGCGACGCGACGATCACCATGACCCGACCCTCGTCCTCCTCATCCGACGCCCTGCCGACCGCACCCACGTGGGGCGGCGCGATCTACGACGTCGACGCCGACGCGCTGATCGTGTCGGCGGGCGCGACCGGGCCACTGCTCGCAGGCCTGGTGCAGCCGCGCCGCCGCGGCGGTGACGGCAGCACCCCGGCACCCGCGGCGCGCGATCAGCTCACCGACGTCGAGCTGCGGACCATCGAGGACACCTACGCCGAGGGCATCACCGCGGTGCAGATCGTCGAGGTCTTCGTCGGCCGCGGCATCCGTTTCTCCGAGGCGACCTTCCGCAAGTACGTCCAGCAGGGGCTGCTGCCGCGCAGCCGTCGCATCGGCCGCAAGGGCAAGAACAAGGGCTCGCTCGGGATGTACCCGGCCAAGACGGTGCGGCGCATCGACCACGTGAAGCGACTGATGGGCGAGGGCTACACGATCGAAGAGATCCAGGTCCAGTTCCTCCAGTTCACCGACCTGGTCGAGAACGTCGCCGAGGCGATCGCCGAGCTGCTCGATCGGCTCGACGACAACCTGACCTCGCCGCGCCTCGACGCCCCGGCCCGCCGCGGCCTCGCCAAGGACGCCGCCGACGCCCGCCGCCTCGGCGACGACCTGGTCGATCGCCTGACCGCGCTGGCCCAGCGCGCGCTCGCGCCGCGCGCCGCCGAGCTGCGCAAGAGCGGCGCCGCCGACGCCGCCGAAGATCTGCTCTGACCTACGACCGCCGCGCAACGAAGGAGACCGCCATGACGACCGACCACGAGGACTCGAAGGGGACGCGCCGCCTTGCCCGCGGCAGCCTCGCGCCAGCCAGCGAGATGCTGCTCGGCGACGAGCCCGAGGACGCGCAGGGCGACGTGCTGGACGACGACGACGACGACCTCGACGACGCCAACGTGATCGTCGCGGCCGACGGCGCCGAGGTGCCCGAGCTGTCGCGCAAGGTCCGGCGCCGGCGCCGCCGCACCCGGCCGCGGTCGAAGACGATCGCGATGAAGCGGCTGACCCGCGAGGAGCTGCGGGTCGGCGCGCTGATGTACCCGCCGGTCGACGACGTGCGGCCCAAGAGCCGCGGCGAGTGCCGCGAGGAGCTGCGGCCGTGCCCCTACGTCGCGTGCAAGTTCCACCTCTATCTCGACGTCAACCCCGAGACCGGCTCGATCAAGATCAACTTCCCCGAGCTGGAGCCGTGGGAGCTGGTCACGACCTGCTCGCTCGACGTCGCCGAGCGCGGCGGCATCACGCTCGAGGAGGTCGGCGAGATCATGAACCTGACCCGCGAGCGCATCCGCCAGGTCGAGGTCCGCGGGCTCCTGAAGCTGAAGATGGGATCGCCGTCGCC
>JAYTAJ010000267.1:0-4529 GCA_043737575.1 Myxococcales bacterium
CGAGATCATTCGAGAACCGCTCCGACAGCTTCTCGAAGTAGCGGCGCGTCTCCTCGAGGATCGAGGGATCTTGATCGGGGTACATGCGGATGCCATGGGCCCCGCACGGATCGGTCGTGACCGGGCCGACCGGCAGGCCGCCGACGATCCCGGTGCGCTCGTGATAGAGGAGCGCCAGCACCTCGGAGTGGTTCTCGGGGACCAGAAACGTGCGTCGGCCCAGCTCGGGTCGGCCGTCCTTGAAACCTTCGATCAACTTCGCCATGGCGCCGGTCCGCGGGTGCGGACACGGGCCGTAGTGTATCGCTCGGACCCGGGGTGTCAAAAGGGATATGCGCGATCGCTTTCCTCGGAAGCGGCCGAATGCGATCGTCGGACCGTGGCCAGCACGGTGGAGCTCTGGTTCGACTTCTCGTGCCCGTACGCCTACCTCGCGTCGCGGATCATCGAGGACGTCTGCGCCCGCGGCGGCGCGACCCTGGTGCTGTCGCCGATGCTCCTCGGTGGCGTGTTCCGCGCGATCGGCGCGGGCGATGGGCCGATGCCGACCCTGGCCCCGGCCAAGGCGCTGACCAACGCGCGCGACATGCAGCGCTGGGCCGAGCGCCGCGGCGTGCCGTTGCAGATCCCGGCCGCGCACCCGATGCGCACGGTGCGCGCGCTCCGGACCTTCCTCGGCCTGCCCGAGGCGCACTGGCTCGCCGCGATGCACGCGATCTACGCCGCGTACTGGCAGCGCGGCGCCGACATCACCGACGACGCGGTGATCGCGAGCGCGCTGCGTGAGGCCGGCATCCCCGACGACGCGATCGCGGCGGCCCAGCGCGGCGCCGACGACGACGCGATCAAGGCCGAGTTCTACCGCCGCACCGACGCCGCGGTCGCGCGCGGCGTGTTCGGCGCGCCCGCGATGGTGGTCGTGCGGGGCGTTGCGCCCGCGCCGAGCGCGGGAGCCTCGGCAGGATGCGCGGCACCGCAACGCCTCGTTGCGCCGATCCTGCTGTGGGGCCAGGATCGCCTGCACTGGCTCGAGGCGGTGCTCGCGGGCTGGGATCCCGATCGCGGCGCGCCGCCGATCCGTCCGCCCGCCGACCCCGCGGCGCTGGCGCCACCGAGCGCGACGCCGCCGACGCTCGACTTCTGGTTCGACTTCTCGTCGCCGTTCGCCTACCTCGGCGCGACCCAGATCGAGGCGGTCGCCGCGGCGGCGGGCGCGGTGGTGCGGTACCGCCCGCTCCTGCTCGGCGCGCTGTTCAAGGACCTCGGCACCGCCGACGTGCCGCTGCTCGGCATGGTCGAGGCCAAGCGCCGCTACGTCGCCGCCGAGCTCGATCGCTGGGCTCGCTGGTACGGCGTCGACTTCCGCTTCACGTCGCGGTTCCCGATGCGCACCGTCAACGCGCTGCGCCTGACGTTGCTCGCGGGCGAGCGTGCGCCCGCGCTGATCGCGCGGCTGTTCCGCGCGCTGTGGGTCGAGGATCGCGATCTCGCCAGCGACGCCGAACTGCGGGCCCAGGCCGTCGCGGTCGGGCTCGATCCGGCGCTGGTCGATCGCACCAGCGAGCCGGCGATCAAGCAGGCGCTGATCGCCAGCACCGCGGCGGCGCGGGCGGCGGGGGTGTTCGGCGTGCCGGCGATGATCGTCGACGACCGCTTCCTGTTCTGGGGTCAGGATCGCCTCGATCTCGTCGCCGCGGCGCTGCGCGGCTGGCAGCCGGAGTCGGGATGATCCTGGCGATCGTCGGATCGCTCGCGTGCGCGATCGCGGTGGTGATGCTGGTGGTCGCCGAGCGCGATCGCGAGCGCGCGGTGCGCGGCCGGTTCCTGTGGAAGCCGCTCGCGTCGGGGGCGTTCCTGATCGTGCCGCTGGTCGGCGGCGCGCTCGGCGCCGACGCCGAGGACGCGACGGTGGCGCGGTGGGTCATCGCCGCGCTTTGCCTCGGCGCGCTCGGCGACCTCGCGCTGATGTTCGAGACCAAGCGCGGCTTCCTCGGCGGCCTGGTGGCGTTCCTGCTCGGCCACGTCGCCTACGTCGTGGCGTTCACCCAGATCGTCGCGATCGGTCACTGGTTCGGCGACGCGGTGCCGATCGTGACCGCGCTGATCGTGATCGCGGCCGCGATGATCCTGCGCTGGCTGTGGCCCAACCTCGGCACGCTGCGCGCACCGGTGATCGCGTACCTCGCGGTGATCAGCACGATGCTGATCGGCGGCGCGGCGATCTCGCTGCGCGGCGACGGCGCGACCGTCGACGCCACGACGCGGGGCCTCGTCACCGCGGGGGCCGCGGTGTTCTACCTGTCGGACCTCGCGGTCGCCCGCGAGAAGTTCGGCGAGCGCGATGGCTGGAACCGGACGCTCGGACTTCCCGCGTACTACGGTGCGCAGCTGTTGTTCGCGTGGGCCATCATCCCACGCTGACGTGGCTCACTTGCGCGCGTTCGAGCCCTTCGCCTTGCGGCGCTTCCGATTGCGGCCGAGGCCGCGCTTGTGCGCCGCGTTCTTCTTCGCCTTGATCTTCCGGCCGCGCAGCGCGCGCTCGACCTTGTACTTGGGGCGGGTCTTCAGCTTCTTCTTCGAGCGTCCAGCAGCCACGGCAACCTCGCTTGAGCTATCGAGAAACGGGAGGCCGGAGTCTAGTCAAGTCGCGGCCGGGGTCAAGCCCGTAACCCACCGACCGCCGCTGGCGTATAGACTCCGGCCGAGCACATGACGGCGGCCGACCTCATGGCCCGGTATTGCGATGGTGACGCTGACGCCTTTCGCGCCCTCTACGGGCAGGTCGCGCCGCGGTTGCTGGGCTACCTGGTCGGCATGGCTCGCAGCCGGGCCCTCGCCGAGGATCTGGTGCAGCAGACGTTCCTGAAGGTCCACCGCGCCCGGCCCGCGTACATCCGCGGCGCCGATCCGGTCCCGTGGATCTACGCGATCGCGCACCGCACCTTCCTCGACGAGGTGCGGCGCAGCAAGCGCGCGGCGCAGTCGACCGACGACGGCGAGCTGCCCGAGCAGGCCGCGGTGCTGACCGGCGAGTCGGCGGTCGCCGAGGCCGAGCGTCCGCGGGTCGACGTCGAGCGCACCCGCGCCGCGCTCGACGCCCTCGCCACCCTGCCCGCGGCCCAGCGCGAGGCGGTGGTGCTGACCAAGCTCGACGGCAAGTCGATCGCCGAGGCCGCCGAGATCGCGGGCACGACGCCGGGCGCGATGAAGGTGCGCGCCCATCGCGGCTACCTCGCGCTGCGCAAGCTCCTGGGGGCGCCGCCATGACGGTCGATCCGCTGGCGGGAGTCGGGGTGCCCCACGCGGCGCCGCCGCTGGGCGCGGCGCTCGAGGCCGAGCTCGGCGCGCTGCGACCGATCCCGACGCGGCGACCGCTGCGCGAGCTGGCGGTGATCGCCGCGGCGTCGATCGGCTGGGCCGCGGCGATGATCGGGCTGTTCCGGTTGCGCCCGGATCTCGGCGAGCTGCCGCGGCCCTGGCTCTACATCTACCTCGCGGCGTGGTTGCTCGGCTTCCTGGTGCCGCTCGCCGTGCTGGTGGTGCCGCGGCGCGGCCGCATGCTGCCGCGGTGGCCGCTGGCCGCCGTGATCGCCGCGGTCGCCGCGGTCGGGTTCGTCGTCGGTGGGCTGGCGTTTCCGCGCAGCGGGCCGAGCTCGAGCCACCACGGGCTCGGCTTCGGTCACCTGTGCCTGTCAGGCGGGGTCGCGGCGGCGCTGGTGCCCGTGCTGCTCGCGGTGCTGGCGCTGCGCGGCGCGATCCCGAACGCGACCCGCACCGCCGCCGCCACGCTCGGCGCCGCGGCCGGCTGCCTCGGCGGCTTCATGCTGCACCTGCACTGCCCGATCGCCGACGGCGTCCACGTCGGTCTGGTCCACGGCGGCGTCGTCATCGTCTCCGCCGCGCTCGCGGCCGCGGTCACGCCGCGCTGGCTGGCGACGCGCTGATCCTTCGCCCCACCCAAGCCCCCCATGAGTCGATCGTCGTCGACGCAGGCAGGCCGCGAGCAGGAGCGCGAACGCGAGGCCGCTGCGATCGCCCGCGATGCGGCAGCCGCCGTCGTCCCGCTTGCACAGCGCGGCGTCGCCCGAGGTGCCGCAGGCGTAGCCGTTCGGGCAGACGTCGTCGACGCCGCACGGCAGGCTGCACGCGCCGACCGCGCGATCGCACAGGCCGCTGGCGCAGTCGTCGGCGCCATCGCACGGCGCGCCGAGGCCGCCGGGCCCGCCCGCCACGAACGGACAGTCGAGATCCGGCGCCGCGCAGCCCGCCGCGCAGGTGCCGTCGACGCCGCAGGCATCGCAGTCGGGATCGATCGTCGCGCAGCCGGTCGCGCACACGCCGTCGGCGGCGCACGGGCCGTCCCACGCCGCGACCAGCTGATCGACGTACCCGCGCTCGGCGTCGAGCCGCGTCAGCTGGGTCGCGCCCGCGCACGCGGCGTCGCCCGCGCTGACCACCGCGACGACCGCGCCGTCGCCGTCGAGGCCGGGGGCTCCCGAGTCGCCGTCGCAGGTGAAGACCGGACCGCC
>JAYTAJ010000268.1:0-1929 GCA_043737575.1 Myxococcales bacterium
GCGACGTCGACGCGCGAGCCGCCGCCGCTGCCGCCGATCCCGACGCCGGGACGACCGACGGTGCAGGGCCTCGGCGCGATGCGCCACCCCAACGCGCCGGCGATCGAGGTGCCGGCGCTGCCGCCGATCACCGCCGCCGCCGACGAGCTGCCGCGTCATGAGCCGTCGCGCCGCGAGCGCGCGCCGACGGTGAGCCTGCGCGGGGGTCGCGACACCGAGCCGATGCCGCCGCGGCCGCCGACCGAGCCACCCGAGCGTCACGTCGTCGGCGCGCGCTTCCTGCGCGGCGGCCACTGGTCGCCAGCGCGGCTGCGCTCGCTGTCGGCGCGCGGCGCGTATCTGGTGACCGGGGCGCCGCCGCGGATCGGCGACACCGTCCACGTCGCGCTCGATCTCGACGAGCTGTCAGCGCTGGTGAGCGGCGTCGTCTATCACGTCACCACCGCGCGCGACGCGACCACGACCGGCTCGTCGGGCTTCGCGGTCCGCTTCAGCAGCGAGCCGTCGCCAGCGCGGACCCGGCTGCTCGAGCTGTTGCAGCACGCGCGCACCCGCGGCGTGGTGATCAAGCCGCCGCCGCCGCGCGCGTCGATGCGGTTCCCGGTCCGCTGGCCGGTCGAGCTGCACGGCGCCCACCCCAGCCAGGTCGACGCGCTCGACGTGTCGAGCGGCGGCATCTTCGTCAACGCGCCGCTGCTCGCGATCGGCAGCGCCCTCGCGGTGACCATCCCGCTCGACGTCGGCGATCCGGCGATCGAGCTGCGGGCGACGGTGATCCGCACGATCACGGCCGCGGTCGCCACCGCGCGCGGGCTGTCGCCGGGCGCGGGCCTCGCGATCTCCGAGCTGTCCGACGGCGATCGGGTGCGATGGACGCGCTTCCTGGCGCGGGTCGAGCGCCGCACCACCCGCACCGTGCTGGTCGGCGCGTCGATGCCTCGGCTCGAGGCGATCACGCGGGCGCTGGCCGACGCTGGCTACGCGGTGGCGCCGTGCACCGATCCCGGATCACTCATCCGCCTGGTCGACGCCGGCTCGCTGCCCGACGCCGCGGTGATCGACACCAGCATGCTCGAGCAGGGCGTCGAGGCCGGCTGGCTCGAGCAGCTGTTCACCGCGCGCCAGGTGCCGTGCATCACCGTGCGCGGCGAGGCCCACCGCGCGCGGCTCGTGGTCGATCGACTGCTCGCGGTCGCGCACTGAGACGTTCGCCGCCGCGGGTGCAATACTCGTGCGCCACCGACCGTTTCCGGAGGACCCATGCGATCGATCCCCGCGCTCGTCGTCATCACCGCGCTCGCCGCGCCGACGCTCGCCGTCGCCGCGCCCGTCGAGCGTCGACTCCACTCGAGCACGCTCGAGGCCAGCTCGTTCCTGTGGAACGACTGGAACAAGTACCAGGAGAACTATCACCCGAACTACATCGCCGACGACGATCCCAAGACCGCGTGGGTCGAGGGCGCCACGACCAGCGGCGCCGGCGAGTGGATCCGCATCGATCTCACGCCGCTCGATCAGACCACCGCGGTGCGGTTGAAGATCCGCAACGGCTACCAGAAGAGCAAGGCGCTGTTCACCGCCAACGCCCGGGCCAAGGACGTCGTGGTGCGGCTCCTGCCGTCGAAGACCGAGCGGAAGGCGACGCTGGTCGACAAGGACGGCTGGCAGGAGCTGACCATCGCGCAGCCGTCGGGCCCGGTGCGCGGCGTCGAGCTGCAGGTCGCGTCGGTCTACGAAGGCACCAAGTACGCCGACCTGTGCATCAGCGACGTGCAGGTGTTCGCGACCTCGGAGACCGTCGACAATCCCGCGTTCGAGAAGAGCAAGCGCAAGGAGCTGCTCGGGTGGCGCGCGGCGCGGGTCGCGGCCGCCAAGATCTTCGCCAAGAAGAAGATCGATCTGCCGCTCCACACCGCCTACGCGGTGAAG
>JAYTAJ010000269.1:0-1928 GCA_043737575.1 Myxococcales bacterium
CTCGACGGACACCCGACCATCGTCGCGAGCGCCGCGGCGAGGAGGGTCTGCTGGACGTGCTTCATGCTGCTTGGTACCGCGAGTCGGCGCGCGCCGCTACGTCTTCTCGCGGTGCGGGTGCTGGCTGCTGACCTCGCCGGGCAGCAGCTCGAGGACCTGGCCCGCGTGGTGACACACGATCATGCCGAGCGAGCAGCGGTACAGCGGCGCGCCGACCGACACGTTCGCCAGGTTTGTCGTAGGGCACGAACGCGACCTCGGCATGATCGGCGACCGAACACCGGCCGGGTGATCGCGAACGCGCGCCGCGCCAGCTCGAACGAGGTGCTGCGGGTGCGGATCTGACCGTCAGTACGGATCCGCGGGATCGGTGGAGCCACCGCTGGCGTCGAGAGTCCGCGTCGGCGCGGCGGTGGTACCGGACGGCAGCGCGCTCGTCGCGCCCGCGCGCAGGGTCTGGTATGGCACGCCGGTCCAGGCCAGTGGCGTCGCCGCGGCGCAGGCCTCGGGCGGCGCGTCGGGCGTGACCGCGTAGACCGCGCCGCTGCCGAGCACGGTGCCGAGGCCGGTCTCGTCGATCACCAGCGCGGTGGCCTCGTCGATGCCGAGCCCGATCGGCCGCGCCGCCAGCCCGTCGACGCGGGCCCGCCCGACGAACGCCACGAGCCGCCCCATCCGATCGCGCGCGCCGAAGTGGGTGTCGGTGATCACCTGGGCCAGCGGCCCGATCGACACGAACGCGCGATCGAGCGTCACGTACACGGTGTAGGGATCGGCGAGCGCTTCGGCCGACGTGACCGAGCCGTTGCGCGCCGAGTACACCACCTCGCCGAGCACCGCGGTGCCCGCGCTGGTGCCGCCGACCACCGCGCCGCGCGCGTAGGCCGCGGTCAGCGCCGCCGCCACCGGGCCGCCGCCCCACGCCTCCACGTACACCGCCTGATCGCCGCCGGCGAGGAACACCGCCTCGGCGTGATCGATCGTCCACGCCACGTACGGCTCGGCCGCGAGCGCGGCGGTGTTGACGAGCAGCGTCTCGACCGAGTCGATGCCGCCGATGTCGTCGTGCAGGTAGGCGTTGTAGCCGTCGGCGCCCGAGGCCCGCAGCACCACCACGTCGCCGCCGCCGATGCGATCGCGCTGCCACGCGAACGCGGCGTCGACGTCGGTGCCGCCGCCCATCAGGATCAGGCCCGAGCGCGTCGTCGTCACCACGTCGGCGGCGTGGCCGACCAGCCAGCGTCGCAGCCCGGGCGGTGGGGGCGGCGCGTCGGGCGCGTCGATCGTCGGCGCGGCGTCGATCGCGGTGGCGGAGCCCGGATCGCTGCCGCACGCGGTCACCAGCACGAGCGCGAGGCCGTGGCGCATCTCACCTTGCTAGCGCGAATCGCCGTCGACACGCAACGTCGCCGTGACGCGCGGCGTATCCTCGCCTGCGATGATCATGCGGCGCCCACTGCTCACGCTCGCGCTCC
This sequence comes from Myxococcales bacterium, assembly GCA_043737575.1. GTDB lineage: Bacteria > Myxococcota_A > Polyangia > Haliangiales > Haliangiaceae > UBA2376. Next base: position 1,476 of record JAYTAJ010000269.1, read on the forward strand.
TCGTCGTCGGCTGCGGCTCGGCGGCGCCGCCCACCGCGATCGGCAAGGCGGCCCGCGGCCCGCGGCCGGCGTCGACGATCTTCATCGGCGCGGGCGATCATCGGATCATGGCGGTCGGGTGCTGGGATCCGGCGCGCGGCACGATCGCGGGTGCCGACGCCTGCGCCGAGCTCGCCGCGCCGATCGTGATGGGCAGCGACGGCGCGCGCTACCACGTCACCGGCCAGCTGTCCGACGAGTGTCCGGTGTCGGAGCCGACCCTGGTCGCCGCGATCGCGCCCGAGACCGTCGGGACCGGCAGCGGCGAGCCCGCGCTCGCGGTGGCGCCGCCCGAGGTCGACCTCGGCTACCGCGCGTTGCCGCCGGCCTTCGACGTCGATCGCAAGCCGACCGCGCCGCCGCTGGCCGCCGAGGTCCGCGCTGCGATCGCCGCGCGCGCGACCGCCGATCTGG
>JAYTAJ010000270.1:0-4526 GCA_043737575.1 Myxococcales bacterium
GCGATCCCGACGAGGAACCCGACCCGCAGGCGCGGTCCCCCGGGAAAGCTGCGCGCCGTGGTCGGGAGCTCCTGCAAGCGGCCGAGGATGCCACTACCGCAGGTCGGCCCGCCAGCGCGGCAACCGCGCGTCCACGTCGGCGCGACCGTCGTCGATCGCGGCGCGTGCGATCGATGGCGCGGCGACGCGCGCGGCCGGGCAGGTGAAGTGGTAGTCGCGGGTGTAGACGTCGATCAGCGTGCCGTCGGCGTCGTAGCGATCGGTGGTGTTGCCGAGCTCGGTGCCGTCGGGCTCGCGGCGCGACGCCGTGCGGTACGAGGGGACGCCCGTGGCGATGATGCTGAAGTCGGTCTCGAGGAAGGTCAGCTCGAGGCCGTGGGCGTCGAGGGTGCGCTCCCAGCGATAGTCGACGCCGCCGTTGCTGCCGAGGTCGAGCGTGCCGAGGGTCCAGTGCGCGGGATCGCGATCGGCCTGCTCGAAGACGTAGGTGTCGCACACGGTCGGATCGCTGACGAGGCAGTCGACCGAGACCTGGCGCGTCGTCAGATCGCCCGTGATCGTCGCGTGGATGTCGGGCCGGGCCGGATCGAGGTAGTCGATGTCGGTGCCGATCATCGCGCTGCGGGCGTCGTACGCGTAGGTGATGGTGAAGCTGCTGTCGCCGTTGTCGAGCGCGCGGTCGGTGCGCACCAGCTGGATCTGGCGGTCGCGATCGTCGTAGGTGATGACGGTGCGCGTGCTCAGCGAGCCCGTCACGACGTCGCTCCACTGGGGCAGATCGCCGTCGTAGCCGCGGGTGATGTGCGAGTAGGTCGCGCCGTTGGAGTCGACCGCGGTCGCCTCGATCTGGTGCTTGCGCGCGTCGTTGACGAACGTGCTGGTGTCGAGGTCGCCGTCGTTCCAGTGGCCCTCGGCGCCGCACGGCACCCGCCAGGTGATCGGCTGGGGACCGGGGCGGCCGCCGTCGCCGTCGTCGTCGTCGGTGCAGGCGGGCAGGGCGGGGAGCGCGACGAGGGCGAGCGCGGCGAGGTGGAGCTTCATGGGGTCGCCTGAGGCAACCGCCGTGCCGTCGCGATCGCGCGCGAACCTCGCGATTTGCGGCGCGCGTCGCCGTCAGGAAGCTACCGTTCGTCAGAGACCGGTCACGGCAGGATGCGCGCGCGCTGATCGGTGGTCGGGATCTGGCAGCTGTCGTAGCGGCCGAACAGGCGGTAGCGCAGCTTGGCGACGACCCAGTACATCGGGTCCATCACGAAGCCAGGGATCCAGCGCAGCGCGTGGAGCCAGCGCCACGGCCGGGTCAGGTAGCGCGCGGCGTGGAGGAACACCTTGCTGCGGAGGAACATCCGATCACCGTCGATCAGCACCACCGACGACAGCGTCGCAGGGATCGGGAAGCGGGCGCGCAGCGCGGTCGCGGTGTCGCCCTGCAGCGGCGCGTACCAGATCTGCCCGCCGTCGCGCTTCACCAACCACTTCACCGAGCGGTGGCACAGGCCGCAGGTGCCGTCGTACAGGACGATCGGGCGGCGCTGGTCGGGCGGGGGCAGCTCGGTCATGGCGATCAGGTGCCGTCGAGCGCGGCGCGGGTCAGCTGGTTGACGGTGGCGGGGTTGGCCTTGCCGCCGCTGGCCTTCATGACCTGGCCGACGAAGAAGCCGAGCAGCCCGACCCGGCCGCCGCGGTACTCGGCGAGCTTCGCCGCGTGCTTGGCGAGCACCTCGGCGACGATCGGCGCGAGTGATTCGTGGGCGGCGGCGCCCGCGACCTGACGCAGGCCGCGCGCGTCGACCAGCGCGATCGGATCGCCGCCCTGGCGCACCAGCTCGGCCAGCAGGTCCTTGCCGACCGCGGCGGTGATGGCGCCGTCCTCGACCAGGCCGACCAGCGCCGCGAGCGCCGCGGCGGTGAGCGCCGAGCCCGCGATCGGCTCGTCGCCGAGCTCGCGCGGCAGCTCGTTGATGATCCAGCGCGCGATGGCCTTGCCGCGCGCGGGCGCGAGCGCGAGCGCGGCCGCGAAGCAGTCGGAGACGTCGCGATCGCCGTTGAGCAGATCGGCGTCGTCGTCGCCGAGCCCGGCGGCGATCGCGGCGGCGTGGCGGGCCGCCAGCTCGGGATCGCGGTTGCGCGCCTCGTTGCGCCACTCGCGGCCCGACTTCTTGTCGGGGCGGGTCGCGGCGCGCGCCGACTTGCTCTTCACGATCGGCAGGTCGACGGTGGTCTTGGCGGCGGCGGCGTCGCGCAGCGTGATGACGCGGTTCCACACCAGCGCGTCGAGCCGCGAGTCGACGGCATCGGCGACGAAGTAGCCGACCCGCTCGAGCTGGACCTGGCCGGCCACGGTCGCGGCGTAGGGCTCGACGGTCGCGGTCACGACCTCGAGCGACCGCGGGTTGATCGCGAGCGCGAGCTCCTCGGCGGTGTCGGGCCGCGGCACCAGGAACAGCCGATCGTAGAGCCGGGCCTCGCACGCCACGCCGCGGGTCGCCGACACCCAGTGGATCACGCCGTCGATCTTGTCGGGGGCGTCGACCACGGTGCAGCGCAGCTCGACGATGGCGTCGCCATCGCGCACCACCTCGTCGCAGCGGATGCAGCCGGCGTGGCGCAGCCGCACCACCCGCCCGGGCGCCAGGCGCTTCCAGCCGGTCGGCACCTCCTCGGCGAAGTCGTCGCGCTCGATATAGAGGTGCTTATCGAAGGGCAGCTCGCGGGCGCCGCGGGCAGCGCCGGGATCGAGCTCCTCGGGGTAGAGCGGCGCGGTGATCGTCGACGGGCCAGAGACGTTGGTGAGCGTCACCCGCAGCGGTCGCAACACGCCGAGCAGGCGCGGCGCGCGGCGGTTGAGGTCGTCGCGCACCGCGAACTCGAGCTTGCCGACGTCGACCATCGAGTTGTTCTTGGCGACGCCGACCAGCTCGCAGAAGCTGCGGATCGCCTCGGGCGGATAGCCGCGCCGCCGCAGCCCCGCCAGGGTCGGCATGCGCGGATCGTCCCAGCCCGCGACCACGCCGCGCTTGACCAGCGCGAGCAGGTTGCGCTTCGACATCATCGTGTACTCGAGGACCAGCCGCGCGAACTCGTACTGCCGCGGCGGCGCGCTGACGGTGCGGCCGCCGAGCAGCTGCGGCAGCGGCGCGACGCCGGTCTCGGCGATCACCCAGTCGTACAGCTCGCGGTTGTTCTCGAACTCGAGGGTGCAGATCGAGTGGGTGATGCCCTCGAGCGCGTCCGACAGCGGATGCGCGTAGTCGTACATCGGGTAGATGCACCAGGCGTCGCCGGTCCGGTGATGATGGGCGTGGCGGATCCGGTACAGCAGCGGATCGCGCATCTTCATGTTGGCCGCGGCCATGTCGATCTTGGCGCGCAGCACGCACGCGCCGTCGGACAGCGCGCCGCCGCGCATCGCCCGCAGCCGCGCCAGGTTGTCGTCGACGGAGCGGTCGCGCCACGGGCTGGGCCGCCCGGCCTCGGTGAGCGAGCCGCGGTAGTCCTTGATCTGGTCGTCGGTCAGCTCGCAGACGTAGGCCTTGCCGGCCGCGACCAGCTGCTCGGCGAGCTGGTACATCTGCTCGAAGTAGTCCGACGCGAACAGCACCCGAGCCGGCTCGAACCCGAGCCAGCGGACGTCGCGCTCGATCGCGTCGACGTACTCGACCTCCTCCTTGGCCGGGTTGGTGTCGTCGTAGCGCAGGTTGCAGGTGCCGCCGTAGTCGCGGGCGATCCCGAAGTCGACGCTGATCGCCTTGGCGTGGCCGATGTGGAGGTAGCCGTTGGGCTCTGGGGGGAACCGGGTCGCCACCTGGGCGCAGCGGCCCGCCGCGAGATCGTCCTCGACGATCAGGCGCAGGAAGTCTCTCGCTCGATCACTGTCGCGGTCGGGATCCGTCATCGCCCTCGAGGCTTACCACGGACGCGATCGCGGGTTCACGGCGCGTCGGCGGCAGACCGGGTCCGGACATACAGGTCGTGCAGCGAGATGGCCGACGAGCCGTCCTCGCGCATGTCGGGGATCAGGTCGGCCGGCCCGTCGATGGACTGGATCTGCGAGATCATGCAGTCCTCGAGCTGGGGGTTGCCGAGGGTCGACTCGATGAGCTTCACGTTCTCGACCCGCAGGCGGTGGTTCTTCACGACCAGCGTGTAGCTGAACTGCGCGCTCGCCTTGTCGTCCGCGCCGTCGTAGCACTCGGCCGCGGCGTCGGCGAGCCGGAACCGGAGGCGCGACCGCTTGTACTCGAGACGCTCGGCGGCCTCGAGCTCGGGATCGGGCTTGGCCTCGACCTGCTTGATGAAGCGCATCGCCGAGCCGGGCTTGGTGTAGCTCTGAGGGACTCGCGACGGCATCAGCTCGAGCGCGGTGGGGACCCGCGGCGGCTCGACCTCGGTCGGCTCGGGTCGCTCGCCGAGGTGGCGCGGCGCGGGCGCGCGCAGCGGCTCGGAGTCGCCCCGGGCTGGCGCCGCCGCCACCGGCTTCGGCGTGGCGGTGGGCCGATCGCGCGGCCACATCCAGTACCCGACGC
>JAYTAJ010000271.1:0-1926 GCA_043737575.1 Myxococcales bacterium
GCCGGTCGCCAGAGCCAAGGCGAAGCCGAAAGCCGTGGCGCGAGCGAAGCACCGATGATCCGCTTCGATCGCCCCACGGCGCCAGCGCCCTTCGAGCGAAGGGCTGGCAAGCTGCGCGGCAAGCTTGGGGCCACGGGGCCGTTCATCGAGATCTGGAAGCAGCACAAGCCGCTCTTCGGACAGCATCAGCACGGCAAGTGCGGATACTGCGAGAGTCAGGTCACCGCGTCGCAAGACCCCGATGTCGAGCACTTCGCGCCCAAGGCGGAGGTCCACGACATCGGCGCCGATCCAGCGACCTGGGGCACCGAAGCGCGCGCGGGTGCGCCGAACCTTCGACGGGGCTCGCGGACCACGATCCCACGCAGCGCAACCGGCTACTGGTGGCGCGCGTACGACTGGTCGAACTACCTGCTCGCATGCAAGGTCTGCAACACGAAGTACAAGGGCGTGGTTTTTCCACTCGCCCCTGCGCCGCCGACAGGCTGGTCACCTGCAGAGAACGACAACGTTCATCGGCCGCTCTTGCTCAACTGCTTTGACGACGACACCCCGTGGCGCCACTTCTCGTTCGACGCGGTGAGCGGAAACGTCATTGGCAGGACTCCGCGTGGCATCGCGACGATCGCGACGTGCGGCCTGCATCGCGAGACATTGCGCTCGGCACGGTTGATCACGATCGAGGACGTCGCCGCTCTCTGCGCGTCGATCGCCGATCCGGCCGCCCACCATGCAGTCAGCGCCGTTGCGTGGCGCGCCGTCGCGGAACGCGGACGCATCGACCGTCCCTTCGCAGGTGCCGCGCGCGGCGTTGCGGAGCAGCTACTCGGGTTGGCTTGGGGCGACATCGTGGCGTTCGCCGCGGGTCTCAGCGGATCCCGACCCGCGTGACTCGGCAAGGCCCGTCAGCCTCCGCCGCCGAAATCCGCGCGCGAGCCTGACAGCCACGGGATCGACCGTGAGCGCATGCCACGCTCGCCGCGATGGCGATCCGTCTCAAGACGAGCCGCGTGCGGCGCGGTCGTCCCGTTCACCTCCGCTCGATCGAGCTCGACCACGTCGGGCCGCTCGATCGACTCCGCGTGTCTCTCCCGCGACCGCCGTCACCCGACGCGGGCCAGTGGATCGTCATCGTCGGTGACGAGGGAGTCGGCAAGACGACGCTGCTGCGCGCCGTCGCCATCGCGCTGCAATGCTCCGCGGCGCCCATCGACGTCGTCCACCGCCGCGCCGACCGCGCCGCGATCGATCTCTCCGCGATCGGTCTCTGCGCGTGCGCGCCGCGCGTCGTCGTCATCGACGAGCTCGACCTGCATCTCCACCCGCGCTCGCAGCTCGCGATCATCCCCCGGCTGCGCGCCGCGTTCCCGACGACCACCTTCGTCGTCTCGACCTACAGCGCCCTCGTCCTGCAAGGCGCGCGGCCCGGCGAGGTCTTCATCCTGGCGCGCGACCACCACGGCGCCGCCCGCCTCACCCGTCACGACGTCGCGCCCGGCCTCGACGCCGAACGACTCCTGACCGGCGCGTGGTTCGGCCTCGCCTCGACCCTCGACGCCGACACCCGCACCCGCCTCGATCGCTATCGCGCGCTCCTGTGGGCCGACTGCCCTGCGGCCGATCCCGAACGTCGCGCCCTCGAGCACGTCCTCCGTCGCCGCCTCGGCGTCTCCGAGGTGACACGTCGCCTCGCAACAGGCTGAGGGGGGCTCGTCGCGATTACCCATATGACAGCCGCGTCATATGGGTAACTGGCGCGGCGCCCCCCTACGGAGTTGTGCTGCCGCGGATCGCGCGAGCGAGCACTTCGTTGGCGCGATCGATCCACGCGCGCAGCGCGTCGCTGCCCGGCGGCAACGGGTCGAGCGTCGCCTTCGCGATCACGTCGCAGTAGTCCTCGGCGCGCTTGCCGCCGCGGTCGCGCTG
>JAYTAJ010000272.1:0-4524 GCA_043737575.1 Myxococcales bacterium
GTGCGGCGGCGCGACCTGTACGCGGTCCTCGCGACCGCGCTCGTGCTCTCGGTCGGTGGCGCCCTGGTCGGCGGCTCGACCCGCTGGGCCGCGTGCGTCGCGGCGGCGCTCGCGGTCGTCGCCGCGCTGCCGCACCTGACGTCGCGCCGCACCACCTCGCGGCTCGGGCCGCTGGTGATGCTGATCGTCGTCGCGCTGATCGTGACCGCGGCGCAGCTGGTCGCGCTGCCCGAGCCGCTGGCCGCGATCATGGCGCCCGAGAAGCTGATGCTGGTGCGCGATCACCAGGCCGCGCTCGGTCGACCGGCGCCGACCTGGATCGTCGCGTCGTACGATCCGCCCGCGACGCTGGTCGAGCTGGCGAAGCTGGTCGGCTACGCCGCGCTGGCGTGGGGCGCGACCCGCATCGCCGCGCAGCGCCGCGCCCGGCCCTGGCTCGCCGCCGCCGCGGTCGGTGGCGCGACCCTGGTGGCGCTGCTCGCCCTCGGCCACCGCATCGCGGGCGCGACCCAGCTGTACGGCGTGTTCGCGACGCCGGTCGTCGGCCACACCGCGTCGCCGCTGGTCAACGACAACCACCTCGCCAGCCTCACCGCGCTCGCGGTGCCGCTCGCCCTCGGCCTCGGCCTGACCTGGGCAGGCGCGCGCCGCGCGGTCGCGTTCGCCGCCGCGCTGGTGCTCGCGACCACCGCGCTCTTGTCGGCGTCGCGCGGCGGCGCGGTCGGGCTGATCGCCGGGCTGGTGGTCGCGACGATCGTGCTGATCGCGCAGCGCCGCGCCGGCATCGCCGACGATCACCGCAAGGCGCCGACGTCGATCACGCTGCCCGCGATCGTGGTCGCGATCTGCGCGCTGACGCTGTTCGGCCTGGTCGCCGCCCGCGACGTCGCCTTCGAGCTGCGCCACACCGAGCTCGACGAGCTGTCGGAGCCGGCCAGCAAGTATCAGGTGTGGAGCGCCTCGACCGCGCTGATCGTCGACAACCGCTGGTTCGGCGTCGGCCGCGGCGGCTTCGAGACCAGCTTCGCGCGGCTCGCGCCGACCGGCGACGTCGTCTACTCCCACGCCGAGAACAGCTACCTCCAGGCCGCGATCGACTGGGGCGTGCCCGGCGCCCTCGGCCTCGCCCTCGCGCTCCTGGCGCTGGGTCGCGCCGCGATCCGCCGCTGGCGCCACGGGCCGCTCGAGGCCGGCGCCCTCGGCGCCCTCGCCGCGATCGCGATCCACGAGCTGGCCGACTTCAGCCTCGAGATGCCGATCGTCGCGATGACGGTGATCGTGATCGCCGCGATCGCGACGCCCGCCAAGCTCGGCACCGACGACGCCCGCGCGCCGATCCCGCGCCGCGTCCTCGCGACCCGCGCCGCGCTGTGCGCGGTCGCCGCGCTGGTGATCGCCGCCGCCGCGTCGCCGCTCGGCCGCACCGCCCGCGCCGATCGCGAGCGCCTGCCGCGCCCCGATCAGCCCGGCGCGATCGCCGCGTCGCAGGACGTCCTCGACCGCCACCCCGCCGACGCCCTCGCCGCCGGTCACGCCGCCGCCGCGCTCTACGCCGCCCGCGATCCGCGCGCGATCGCGGTGCTGGGCCGCGCGCTGTACCTGCGGCCGCAGCACCCCGGCCTGCACTTCCTCGCCGCGCGGCTCCTGGCGTCGACCCAGCGGCCGCGTCAGGCCGCGGTCGAGTACGCCCTCGCGATCGCCGGCACCGCCGACGTCGCGCCGCTGATCGACGATCTGCTGGCGACCTTGCCCGACGCCGCGATCGCCGCGCGGGCGCTGCCCGACGATCCGCGCCACCTGTGGCGGATCTACACCGTCCTCGCGCAGCGCCAGCGCTACGACGTCGCCTACGCCCACGCCAAGCGGGTCGCGCTGCTCACGCCGACCCGCCTCGAGGCGCAGCTCCACCTCGCGTGGTCGGCCCAGGCGCTGCACCACTACTCGATCGCGCTGCGCGCCGCTCGCGCCGCCCACGCGATCACGCCGAGCGTCCACACCGCGCTCGCGATGGCCCGGGCCCACCAGGCGCTCGGCGCCCTCGCCGACGGGATCGCCGCGCTCGAGGCGACCCCCGCGCCCGACACCAGCGCCCAGCGCGTCGAGGTCGCGGCCGTGCTCGCGGTGATGCAGGCGGCCAACGGCGACCTGTCGGCGGCGCGCACCACCCTCACCACCGCGATCGAGCGGCTCGCCGACGAGCCGCGCCTCGAGTCGATGCTGCGCAGCAACCTCGCGATGGTCGAGGACGCCCTCGGCCACAAGAACCAGGCGGCCTGGGAACGCGCCCGCGCCGCCGAGCTCCTCGCCGACCCTCGGTAGCGCCCCGGGAAAGTTCAAGTATTCTGGATCGCTACGCCGATTTCGGAGCACCATCCGCGCTGAACGCCAGGCCCCTGTCCGGCGTCCAAGGATCCGACGTGTCCAAGCCTGCCGAGTCCAGCCACACCAGCACCGAGCCCGAGGCCCTGTCCGCCAGCGTGCGCCGCTACCTCCTGGTGCTGCGCAAGCGCATGTGGGTCGTGATCGCGTGCGTCGCGGTCGGCGTCACCGCGTCGGTGCTCTACACGATGCGGCTGCCGCGGATCTATCAGGCCAGCGCGACCATCGTCGTCAACCCGCAGGCGCCGCGGGTGTTCGGCAGCCAGACCGAGGAGGTGTTCGAGCTCGGCACCGGCAGCTACTGGTCCAATCAGGAGTACTACAACACCCAGCTCGACATCATCACGAGCTTCCCGCTGGCGCGCGAGACCGTCGTCAAGCCGTACGGCGACACCGTGTTCTTCGAGCGGCTCGCGCCCAAGACCCGGCACCCGAAGCTGTCGGACACCGAGCGCATCGATCTCGCCGCCGACGCCTTCAAGGGCATGCTCAGCGCGGCCCAGGCCAAGGAGAGCCGCATCGTCGCGATCAACGTCAACGACGTCGATCCGCGGCTGGCCGAGGCGCTCGCCAACGAGCACGTGAAGTCGTACCTCGGCTTCATGCGCGGCAAGCGCGTGAAGGGCACCGACAAGGTCTCCAAGTTCCTCGCCACCGAGGGTGACGCCGCCGAGCTCGACCTCCGCGCGTCGGAGGAGAAGCTCTACCAGTTCCGCAAGGACCACGACATCCTGTCGGTGTCGCTCGAGGACAAGCAGAGCATCCTCGCCGCCGACATCACCCGCTACAGCTCGGCGCTCGGCGACGCCCGGGTCAAGCGCACCGAGCTCGGCAGCCAGCTGCGCAAGGCCCAGAGCCTGAAGGGCGAGGAGGTCCTGGTGTCGCCGGTGTTCGCGCTGGTCGGCGCGTCGACCGCGTACGACACGCTGAGGAACCAATACACCCTCGAGAAGCAGAAGCTCGAGGAGACCCAGAGCCTGTGGGGTCCCAAGAGCGACAACTTCACGGCGCAGCAGCGCAAGGTCGATCAGATCTACACCGGCCTCGAGAGCGAGGTGAAGCGCGCGGTCCGCGAGCTCGAGGTCCGCCACGCCGCGGCCCAGTCCACCGAGGGCGCGCTGGTCGCCGAGCTCGAGCGGCTGAAGCAGGAGGCGCTCGCGCTCGGCCCGCTCGCGATCGACTACAACCGCCTCGCCCGCGAGCAGAAGGCCGCCGAGGAGAACGTCAACATGCTCCACGGCCGCCTGCGCACCAGCGAGCAGGAGGGGCGCAACGAGCAGACCAACGTCGAGGAGCACGAGTACTCGCGCGGCGCCTACCTGGTGTATCCGCGCCTGAGCGTGAACGTGATCCTCGCGTTCATGGCGACGCTGTTGCTCGGCGTCGCCCTGGCGTTCCTCCTCGACTACCTCGACCGCACGATCAAGACCGCCGAGGACGTCGAGCGACTGGTCGGCGCGCCGCTGCTCGGCATCATCCCGATCGTCACCGAGGTCCCGACCGGCGACGCGCCCAAGGCGCAGAAGGATCGCGACCTCTACGTCTTCCGCAACCCGACGTCGCAGGCCGCGGAGTGCTGCCGATCGATCCGCACCAACATCCTGTTCTCCGCCGCCGACCGGCCGATGAAGACGATCACGGTGTCGAGCCCGCGGCCGCGCGAGGGCAAGACCACGTCGACGATCTACATGGGCACGACGATGGCGCAGAGCGGCCAGCGGGTGCTGCTGATCGACACCGACCTCCGCCGCCCGCGCCTGCACAAGTCGCTCGGCGTGTCGAAGAACCGCGGCCTCACCAACCTGATCCTCGGCGACGCGTCCATCGACGACGTCATCAAGACCACCGACATCCCCAACCTGTTCGTCCTGCCGTGCGGCCCGCAGCCGCCCAACCCGGCCGAGCTGCTGCTCACCAACCGCTTCAAGCAGGTGCTGGCCGAGCTCGAGACCCGCTTCGATCGCATCCTGCTCGACTCCCCGCCGGTGCTGGCGGTGACCGACGCGGTGGTGCTGGCCCGGCTGTCGTCGGGGGTGATGCTGATCGCCCAGGCCGGCAAGACGCTGCTCGACGACGTCGCCCACGCGGCGCGGCAGTTCCGCGACGTCGACGCGCCGATCCTCGGCGTGATCCTGAACGACATGG
>JAYTAJ010000273.1:0-4523 GCA_043737575.1 Myxococcales bacterium
CTCGGCCGTCGTGAAACGGCGCCGGCGCGCCTTCGACGACACCTCGGTCGACTTTGCCATTCCGTTCATCATCGTGGATTCCTCGGTTGCCCTCGACACGGACGCCGCTCTCGACCCGTCTGCTCGCCTACGGGGCGAGGCTCGCGCTCGATGGCTGGGAGGTGCGAACGTGGACTGACGAGGTGCTCCAGTGGCTGACCGGCATGCCTTTACCCGCGTGGCGGAGTGTGCTCGTTGGCGTGGACCGCGGCCTGCCAGGTAGCGCGTGGACACTGGTGCGTGCGCTCGATGACGACGCTCGCCACGAGCTACTTGAGGCGTCGAGCCCGCGGCTCGCCGCGATCGCGGCGGCCGGACTCGCCGAGCCGACCGGCATTCGCTCGGGCGACGCAAGCGCTGACGCGGTGATCGGTACGCGCTGCATGAACCCCGGCCTGTCGGGGCGGCGCCGAGACGAGCACTGTGGCGGGGATGGCGAACAGCGAGACGGCGCCGAGCGCCGAAGCGTGGCAGAAGCACGTGGGGCGGTGGCGCGAGAGCGGGCGGTCGGTGCCCGACTACTGCCGTGAGCACGGGCTCGACGTGGGCGCGATGCGGTACCAGATCCGACGTGCGCCGACGACGATGACGACGGCCATCCGGCTGGCGCGAGTGGTGCGACCGCGGACGCTGGCGCGCTTGCCGTCCGAGGCGGCGGTGGTCATCGAGATCGGGCCGGCCCGCATCCGCGTGGAGCGCGGCGTCGACGCCGCGACACTGGCGACGGTGCTGGCCGCGCTGGGAGTCCGGCCATGATCCCGCACGGCGTCGAGGTCTTCGTCGGCCTCGACCTGATCGATCTGCGGTGGGGCTTCCATCGGTTGAGCGGTGTCGTCGCGGAGACGCTGCGGCGCGACGTCCGCAGCGGCGCGCTGTTCGTGTTCTTCGGCAAGCAGCGCGAGGCGATGAAGGTGCTCTTCTTCGACGGCAGCGGTCTGTGCCTGTTCTACAAGCGGCTCGACAAGGGAACGTTCCGGATCCCGGCGCCGCCGATCGAGGGCGCGACGGCGATGGAGATCAGCGAGCGGGAGCTCGACGACCTGCTCGACGGCATCGACCTGGAGACGCCGATGCGGAAGGTGCGGTCGACGCGGCACTGAGTCGGTTTCGATCGCGGGATCTCGACAACGCGCTCGCGCTCGCGTAGTGGTCGGATGTGGCCGCAGCCGAGCCGTCGACGACGGACCAGCGCATCGCCGAGCTCGAAGCGCAGCTCGCCGCGGCGCGGGCCGCGCACGAGGAGGCCCTGCGCGCCGAGCGGCAGCAGCTCGCCGCGGAGCGCAGCCTGCGGGCGGCGCTCGAGGTCGAGCGCGATCACTTGCGGCTGGCGTTCCAAGAGCTGCAGCACGAGCTCGCGCTGATGCGTCGCCGGTTGTTCGCGGCGAAGGCCGAGCGCCTCGACACGACCCAGCTCGAGCTGGAGCTCGGGCAGAAGCTGGCCACGCTCGACGCGATGAACCGCGAGCTGGGCCTGCCGGCGGCGCCCGACGACGACGAGCCAACGAAGAAGCCCGGCGGCAAGCGCAAGCCAACCGGCCGTCGCGATCTGCGCGAGGCCGACCTGCCCGAGGAGCGGATCGAGCTGACCGATCCGGTGCTCGAGGGCAGCGCCGAGCGCACGGGCTGGGAGGAGAGCGCGAAGGTGCAGTGGCGGCGCGGTGGGTTCGTCCGCTTGATCACGGCGCGCGCGAAGTACCGCGACACCGGCGTCGCCGGCGACGAGGAACCGATGATCGTCACCACGCCGCTGCCGCCGGAGTTGCTCCCGCGGTCGCTCGCCACGCCGTCGCTGCTCGCGCACGTGCTGACCGAGAAGTGGTGCGACGGTCTGCCGTTCCATCGCCAAGAGGACCGCGCCGCACGCACGGGGATGCCGCTCGATCGCGGCACGATGTGCCGATGGAGCGAGGAGGTCGGGGCCACTGTCGGCGCGACCATCGTCGAGGCGATGCGCCAGGACGCGCTGCGCACCGCGTTCTGCATCTCCACCGACGCCACCGGCGTGCTGGTCCAGCCGGTCAAGGGCGGCGACCAGACGCGCCGCGGCTGCCGCCACGGTCACTTCCTCGTCCAGATCGCCGACGCCGACTACGTCTTCTTCGAGTACCTGGCGCGCGAGACCTCGGCGGCGATCGGCGCGCTGTTTCGCGGCTTCAGCGGCTACGTGCAGGCCGACGCCAAGAGCACCTTCGACTTCCTGTTCACGCCGCCAGATCGGCGGCCGCCACCCGACGACGATGAGTTGCCCGACCTCGGCGAGCGACTCGAGGTCGGGTGCTGGGCCCACGCCCGCCGCAAGTTCTGGGAGTGCGCCGTCACCACGAAGGACCCGGTCGCGCGCGAGGCCGTGCTGCGGATCAAGCGTGTCTTCGATCTCGATCGCTCGTGGCGGGACCGCCCCCACGCCGAGATCAAGGCGCTCCGCGATCTGCACGTGCGGCCGCACACCGACGCGTTCTTCGCCTGGGTCGCCGAGGAGTACGAGCGCGTCCGGCACCAGCGCGGCCTCTTGCGGACGGCGCTCGGCTACGCCCACCGCCAGCGCGGACCGCTGACTCGCTTCTTCGACGACGGCCGCCTCAAGCTCACCAACAACCAGTCCGAGCGCGAGCTGCGCCGCGTCGCGACTGGCCGCAAGGCCTGGCTGTTCGTCGGTAGCGATGATCACGGCCAGTCCGCCGGCAACCTGCTCTCGCTGGTCGCCACCGCGCGTCTCCACCAGCTCGATCCCGAGGCCTACCTGCGCGACCTCTTCCGCGTCCTGCCCCACTGGCCGCGCGACCGCTACCTCGAGCTGTGCCCGCGCGACTGGCCCGCCACCCGCGCCCGTCTCGACGCCGCCGAACTCGAGCGCGAGCTGGGTCCACTCACCCTCCCGCCGCCGCCCTCGTCGCAGCAGCCGGCCTCGCGCTGAACGGATCGCCGCGGTCACGCAGTCAGGCTGCCATCAGCCCGCGCGTCGCGACAGACGGGGTTCGTGCAGCGCGTACGGTGATCGCGGCGGTCATCGAGATCCGCCGGCTGCTTGGCGTGGTGCCACCGCCGTGGAGCGGCTCCTTCGGTGAGCATGAGTCGATCTCGCCCGAGGCACGGGCGGCGTTCAGCGCGTTGCGCCCGCTGCTGGTTGCGGCCGCGCTCGACGTTGACGACGGCGAAGAGATCACGTTGGTCCTCGACGGCACGATCGGCGAGCACGACGCCGACTGGGTCGGCTACGCGCTCGATACGATCGTCGCTGCCATCGCCGAGCGCTTCGCGCCTGACCTGCGCGGCTCGCTGCCCGACGGGGTGCGGGTGCGGTGGACGGCGACGGCGATCGAGTTCGCCCACGCGCTGCGGCGGGCCGCGGGCTGATCAGTCGGCAGCGCGCGGCGGCAGGGCGAAGATGGCGATGCGTTCGGTGCGGCGGGTGGAGCCGGCGATGGCGATCTCGATGCGCCGCGCGGTGCGCAGCTGGGCGAGGTCGACGAAGAGCTGGCAATGCACGAACGTCGGGCCGCCACTCTCGATGACCGCCTTGGTGGACACCTTCTCGATGATGCTGCCGCCGCGGTTGCGGAGGACGGCGAGCACGTCGACCGGGGATGCTTCGCGGAGCGGCGTGCGCTGGGAGATCTCGATCACCATCTCGCAGCGCAGGTAGTCGGCGCGCGGACGGGCGATGGCGACGCGCACGTCGAACTGCGGATAGCCGGGCTCGATCGGCCGCAGCGTGTAGGGCCACGGCGTGCGCGCGGCGAGCGGCGCGCCGTCGTACGGCTGCAGATCGGCGGCGAGCACGCGCGCGCGAAAGCCGACCTCGTACGTGACGAAGACATCGACCGCCCCGGCGCGATCGAACGCGCCCTGACTGAACCCGACGCGCTCGGAGAAGTCGTTGTGGTGCCAGAACTGATCGCGGACCACGCGTCGGCGGACGTCGGTGAGATGCCCGTCGGCGTCGCGCACCGCCAAGTCCACGGCGAGCAGCTTGATCGGCCGCGCCAGGCGGTTCTCGAGGGCGCCCTCGACGGTCAGCCATGGCAGCGTCGGATCGTCGAGCTCGAGATCGATGCGCGTGGTGCCGGGCACGAATGCGAGCGCGTCACCGCCCCTACCGTCGAGCATCGCGGTCGCGTCGTCGCGGAGCTCGGGTGCGACGCGCGGTGGTGGCGGCTCGAGGCCGATCCCGAACAGCTCGCTGGCGTCGAACGGCAGGATCGCGGGCTCGGCGGCGACGATGGCGGGCGCGGCGACCAGGCGCGCGTCGCCGCTGCGGCGCGCTTCCCAGCCGGCGAGCAGCGCCCGCTCGGCGGCATCGAACGTGATCGCCTCGGCGGCATCGAGCAGGAAGCGCGGGTCGGGCATGGACGCGGCCACCGCGTCGGCACCCTCATCGAGGATCCGCTGCAGCGCGGGCGTCAGGCGCTGCGGCGGCAGCTCGTCGCGGTGCGCGCGGATCCACACGCCCATGCGCTCGTTGTAGCCGTAGCTGTTCGCGAACT
>JAYTAJ010000274.1:0-4522 GCA_043737575.1 Myxococcales bacterium
CCGGCGTCGACCTTGCGGACGCGGAAGTTCTGCTGGTCGAGGATGTAGAGGTTGCCGGCGTCATCGAGCTCGAGCGCCTTCGGCTGCTTGAACAGCACCTGATCGAGCGCCATGCCGTCGCCCGCGAAGCCGGCGCCCGCGCCGCCGAGGATGCGGACCCGGCCGGTCGCGGGATCGACCTCGCGCAGCTTGTGGTTGTGCCACGCCATCACCAGCACCTTGCCGTTGGGCAGCTGCGCCAGGTCGGTCGGGTGGTTGAGCTGGACGTCGAGGCCGGGCGCGCCCTCGAGGGTGCGCTCGGCGCCGCCCGACAGGCCGTCGCCCGGGAACACCGGATCGGTCCAGCCGACCATCGACTGCACGGTGTCGTCGCCGAGGACGCGGCGGACCAGATGGTTGTTCCAGTCGATGAACCACACCGTGCCGTCGGCCGCGAACGACAGATCCATCGTCCAGTAGAGCTTGGTGTCGAGCCGGTCCTTGCCGTCGGCGGTGAAGCCGAACTCGCCCGGGATGCCGGCCCAGGTGCAGGCCTGGCCGCGGTCCTCGCAGTGGTACGGCACGTTGTCGCCGCACCCCGCGACCAAGCCACCGACGATGAGACCCATCCAGACCGCGCGATCGAAGACCATGCCTACCTCCGCGGTCGAAGGTAGCCCGTCGCTGTCGGCGACGCCAACCGCGCTGCCTCGGGACCGCGCGGCGTGGCAAGAGCGCACGCTCGCCCCGCGTGGCTCGTGGTTTCGCGCGGTCGGAGGCGGCGCATCACTTGCGCCAGTCGCGCGTAGCGGCAGCCACCGCCAGCGCGCGCGCGCGGCTTCACGCGGCCTCGACGCCCGCGGCCACGGCATCCGCGACGCACGGACGATCGCGCGGGGTCGCGCGCTGGTGATCCCGCCAGCGTGGAAGCAGGTGTGGATCGCCCGCGATCCCCGCGCCCACATCCGTCGCGCGCTGCCGTGGTTGCGCCGCAAGGTCACCTGCGCGTCGGCAACGACGTCTACGCCCGCGCCAACAAGAGCTACGGCGCGACCACGCCCGTGCTCAAGCTGCTGGTTGCTTCCACGGCGGGCGGCCGGTGAGCCGCGACAAGAGCTGATAGCCGAGCCAGCGCAACGGCTCGGGCGGGATCCCCGACGGCCGCTGCATGTAGAAGGCGCAGCCGCGCCACCGATCGTGATCGCCGGCGTACAGATCGGTGAGCACGCGGCCCGCGAGGTTGGCGAGCACGACGCCGTGGCCGCTGTAGCCGAGCGCGTAGTAGACGTTTCCGTGCGCGCCCATCACGCCCATCGCGCAGCGCCGCGCCCGGGTCACGCCGAGCGGGCCGCTCCAGCGGTGGCGGATCGCGACGTCGGCGAGGGCGGGGAAGTACTCGACCAGGGTGCGACGCAGCGCCTGCGCCGCGCCATCGTCGTCGCGCGCCGGGTACGCGGTCGCGTTGCCGAAGCGATAGCCGTAGGCGCGGTTGGTGCCGCCGCCGAAGATCAGGCGGCCGGCGGCGTCGATCGATGAGTAGGCGAGGCGCGGTCGATCGTCGGAGAAGCCCGACACGCCGATCTGCGCGAGCACGTCGGGCGGCAGCGGATCGGTCGCGATCACATGCGAGATGACCGGGAGGATGCCGGTGCGAAAGTAGCCGAGCCGCGGCGTGTAGCCGTTGGTCGCGAGGACGATCGCGCGGGCGCGGACGGTGCCGCGCGGGGTCACCAGCTCGATGGTCTCGCCCTCGCGGACCCGCGTGACCGGCGTGTCCTCGTGGATCGCGACGCCCTGCGCGACCAGCAGCGGCCGCATCGCGCGGATCAGATCGACGCCGTTGAGCACGCCCTCGGTCGGATCGAGGATCGCGCCCGCCGCGCCGCGCGCGGGCAGGAGCGCCTCGAGCGCGCGACCCGACACGAAGCGCAGCGGCAGGCCGCGACCGTTCAACCGCTCGACCAGCGCGTGGCTGTGCTCGGCGGCGCGGGTCGTCGTCGCGACCCGCAGGCAGCCGCCGCGGCGGTAGCGCACGGTCAGCGCGTGGTCGCGGATCAGCGCCTCCATCGCGTCCATCGCGCCGCTGGTCAGCGCGTGCTCGGTGACGATGGTGTCGAGGTCGTCGGTGTCGGTGACGCCGTTCAGCATCATGCCGCCGTTGCGGCCGCTGGCGCCGTTGCCGAGCTGCTTGGCCTCGAGCACCGCGATGCCGAGGCCGGGGCAGCGGCGGCTCAGGTGGTACGCGGTCGACACGCCGGTGAAGCCGCCGCCGATGATCGCGACGTCGACGGTGAGGTCGGCCGCGAGCGGGGTCACCGCGGGGGCCGCGGCCGCGCCCTCCAGCCACACCGCGCGGTTGTCGTCGAAGCTGCGCGCCAGGTTCACGCCACGCCGCCGAGGCTGACGAGCTTGGTCTCGAGGTTGTCGTAGAGGCCCTCGCGTCCGCCCTCGTGGCCGACGCCGCTGTCCTTGCGGCCGGAGAACGGCGCCTCGGTCGCGTGCGGCGCCCACTCGTTGATCGCGACCATGCCGAAGTCGAGCTGCTCGTAGGCGCGCACCGCGGCGGCGAGGTCGTTGGTGAAGACGAAGGCGGCGAGGCCGTAGCGGGTCTGGTTGGCCCACGCGATCGCGTCGTCGAGGCGATCGAAGCCGGTCGACGCCAGCACCGGGCCGAACACCTCGTCGGCGAAGGCGGCGTGGGTCGGCGCGACGTCGCCCAGCACGGTCGGCTCGAGGAAGAACCCGCGGGCGCGATCGGCCGGGCGCCGGCCGCCGGTCCGGACCTGGGCGCCGGCCGCGACCGACGCCGCGATCACGGCCTCGACGCGATCGCGGTGGCGCGCGCTGATCAGCGGACCGATCTGGACGCCGCGGGTCTCGGCGACGACGATCTCCTCGAAGCGCGCGTGATGATCGCGATGGACGAAGAACCGCTGCGGCGCGACGCAGACCTGGCCCGCGTTGCGGAACCGCGCGGCGACCGCGGCCCGGGCCACCGCCTCGACGTCGACGTCGGGGAGGATCAGCACGGGGGCGTTGCCGCCGAGCTCGAGCGACAGCCGCGTCATCGTGCGCGACGCGCCGTCCATCAGCAGGCGGCCGACCGCACCGCTGCCGGTGAAGCTGATCTTGCGCAGCGCGGGATGATCGAGCATCGCCTGGCCCATCGCGTGGGCGTCGCCGTTGACCAGGCCGACCACACCGGGCTCGGTGCCGGCCTCCTCGAGGATCGCGGCCAGCGCCATCGCCGACAGCGGCGTCAGCTCGGCCGGGCGGATCACGACCGGGCAGCCCGCGGCGAGCGCAGCGGCGGCGGCGCGGGCCGGGTTGTAGGCCGGGAAGTTCCACGCGGTGATGACGCCGACCACGCCGATCGGCTCGCGCAGCACCATCATGCGCCGGGTCGCGACCCGCGACGGGATGGTGTAGCCGTGGATGCGCTTGCCCTCCTCGGCGAAGAACTCGAACAGATCGCCCGCGATCTGCCACTCGCGCACCGCCTCGGCGAGCGGCTTGCCGCTCTCGCGCACCGTGACCGTCGCGAGCTCGGCGGCGCGCGCCCGCAACAGCTCGGCCGCGCGCACGAGGATCGCGCCGCGCTGGTACGCGGTGCGGGCTCGCCAGCCGCCACGCGCTCGCTCGCCGGCCTCGATCGCGCGCCCGACATCCGCGGCGCCGCCGTAGGGCACGCTCGCGATCGGCTCCTCGGTCGCTGGATCGATCACGTCGCGGCGGCCGCCATCCGCGGCGTCGACCCACGCGCCGTCGATCAGCTGGCGTCCCGGGCTGTGCAGTCCCGGGTCGTGCAGCGCGCTCATGGCCCGTTCGCCTCGACGTGGCGGATCGCCTCGCCCACCACCGCCAACGCCTCGCGCAGCTCGTCCTCGGCGATCGACAGCGGCGGCATGAAGCGGATGCAGTTGCTGTAGAGTCCGGCGCGGATCAGGATCACGCCGCCCGCGACGGTGCGGCGGATCGTGGCGAGCGCGTGATCGGGCGCGGGGGTCTTGGTCTTGCGATCGATCACCAGCTCGACCAGCAGCATCGGGCCCTGGCCGCGGACGTCGCCGATGAGCTGCGACGTCGCCTGCCAGCGCTCGAGCTCGCCGCGCAAGACGTCGCCGATGTGACGGGCGTGGGCGAGGAACGCCGGGGTGCGGATCAGGTTCACCGCCTCGATCGCGGCGACGCACGCCAGCGGGCTGCCGCCGTAGGTGCCGCCGACGCCGCCGACGTGGGCCGCGTCCATGATCTCGGCGCGCCCGGTGGTCGCGCTGATCGGCATGCCGGCGCCGAGCGCCTTCGCGGTCGTCACCAGATCCGGCACGACGCCGCTGCGCTCGATCGCGAACAGCGTGCCGGTGCGGCCGAGCCCGGTCTGGACCTCGTCGGCGATCATGACGATGCCGTGCTCGGTGCACAGCTCGCGGATGCGGCGCAGGAACCGATCCGGCATCGGGATGAAGCCGGCCTCGCCCTGGACCGGCTCGATCACGATCGCGGCCAGCGCGGCCGGCGCGATCTGCGCGACCAGCGCGCGATC
>JAYTAJ010000275.1:0-10387 GCA_043737575.1 Myxococcales bacterium
CCGAACAGCCACGGCCGCGCGGTCGCGATCAGCGCATAGCCACCGAGCATCAGGAGCGCCCCCGCGGCGATCGCGCTGCCGATCAGCGCCACCAGGGTCCAAGGGTTGAGCGGCCGCACCAGGAAGACGCTAACACGACGGGTCGGGCCCGTCGACAGCGTCCTATCGCCACAGGGGCAGGCCTGGGACCCGCAGGTCCCGACCCGTCGAAGACCTGACGCCGTTGCGATCGCCGCGCCGAGCTCCTGGCCGGATCACTCGCCGGAGTCGATCGGCGGCGCGCACTCCGACAGCGTCGACGGCTGGGTGTCGATCGCGGCGACCGGCGACCCCGCGAGCCACGCGAGGATCGCGCCGCGCCAGGTCAACGCCGGCCCGGTCGGGGGCCTGACGGTGGTGACCTGGAAGAAGTCGTGGTTGGTGAGCGCGACGTGCTGCTGACAGTTGGGTGCGTAGATGCCAGGCGTCGTGGTGATCGCGGCGCGCTCCTCGGCGGTGGACCGGAGGTCGGGCACCGCGCGGGCGGTGGCGCGGTACCAGGTCGCCAGCGTCGCGAGCGGCACGCCGAGGTCGAGGTAGCGACCGCCGATCGAGGTGTCCCGCAGATCCTGCCGCGCGATGAACGGCGTCGTGATGTGGTTCATGACGACGTGCGTGCTGTCGCCGCACAGCCAGTGATCGACCGGCGCGTGCATCGCGAGGCACGACTGATCGACGAACATGCCCCAGTAGCCCTGGCGCACGGTCGGCCAGATCTCGCGCGCCTCGGCGTCGAGGGTCGCCGCGATCGCCGGGTCGACGTCGGTCGAGCGCGGCGGCAGGTGGGCATCGAACACGCCTCGCACCTGGGTGCCGTTGGCCACCAGGCGGCTCGCGACGTAGTCGAGGTTGTGCTCGGCACCGGCGCCACCGGCCGAGGTGCCGGCCCACACCGCGAGGTTCGCGGTGGTCAGCGCCGGCAGGGTCACCGCGCCGTCATCGGACGTGACCGGCCCTGCGAGCAGCTGGTTCAGCGCCGCCTTGACGATGGTGTGGCCGCGGAAGTGCAGCCGGTAGCGCTGGGTCGGATCGTCGGGATGCGCGAGGATCGTGTTGCTCCGCGTGCCGGCCCAGCTGTCGGAGCTGCAGTAGTACATGAGCACGGCGTTGGAGTTGCCGAACGGGTTCACGCCGTCGCGATCGAACAGGCCCTGGTCGTCGGTGTTGGCGACCATCGGCGTCCACCGCGAGCTCATCTTCGCCTTGGTGTACTTCGCGGCGCCGCAGTAGCGAACGGCGCAGCCGAGGTAGCTGCCGCAGCCGGCGCCGCCCTGCTGATAGAAGACCCAGCGGCTGGTGTCGGCGCCGCCGGTCGACGCGCGGATGTAGATCACCGCGCGGGTGCCGTCGTTGCACAGCGCGTCGGGATCGTCGAGCGTCACCTTGTGCAGGTCGTCGCCCGAGCCGATCCCCGACGCTGGCGTGTACGCGCCGCAGCTCGCGGCGAGGGCGTCGTCGATCAGCGCGACCGACTCGTCGGCGTCGGGGCTGGCGTCGTCAGGGCCGTCGACGCTGGCGTCGTCGGTGACGCCGCCGTCAGGGAGCGCGTTCTCAACGGTGCCGCAGGCGGAGCCGACGACGATCACGAGGGCGAGGCGGGTGAGCTGGGACATCACGCCAGAGATTGCAGTCGCGGTGCCACCGCCAACCCGGCGCAACCGCATCGCGGTCGGGACCGCGACGTCCCACCAGCTCGCCGCGCGTCACGCGTCGGGGGTGCAGGAGATGCGGCGGAAGTGATACGGCCGGTTCACCGCCTCCTCGCCGTCGTTGTTGCGCGCGGTGTAGACGTCGCGGCTGACGCGGCCGGTGAACGAGTCGAGGTTGTAGCCGATGACGTCGCCGCCGCAGCTGTGGCTGCTGCGATCGACCGAGACCCCCCAGACGTGGAGGATGCCGTCGACGAAGCGGGCCTTGTCGGTGATCTGATAGACGCCCCACGACGGTCCGCCGCTCGGACACATCGGCGGCAGCCCGGCGTCGGGGCTGCCGTCCCAGATCCGCGTGGTCTGGGCCGCGTGCAGCTCGCCGTCGGCGTCGCGGCTGATCGACAGGCGGTGCTCGTGCCAGCGCGTCGCGGCCTCGGCGTAGGTCTTGCCGATCCACACGCCGACCGCCGGATCGGGGCAGCTGGTCGAGCGCGGATCGAGCGCGGCGGGGGTGCCGCCGCTGCCGGGCGGGCGGGTCCCGAGCGGCCGCGTGACGACCGGCGCCGCGTCGGTGGCGACCCCGGCGTCGTCTCGGGCCCGGCGCGGCGGCTCCGGGATCGCCGGCTCGTCACCGCTGTCGCGGCAACCCGCGGCGATCGTGCCGAGGAGGATCAGCAGCAGCTCGGCGCGCCCCATGCGCCGCAGAGACTAGCACTGCCGCGATCCGCGCGGCCGATTCACGCGTAGCGTGTCGGATGATGCCGGCTCGCCTGATCACGATCCCGTTCTCGCACTACTGCGAAAAGGCCCGCTGGGCCCTCGAGCGCGCCGGCATCGAGCACGTCGAGGACGGCCACCTGCCGATCTTCGTCTACGCGGCGCTGCGTCGGGCCGGCGCCAAGCGCACCGTGCCGGTCCTGGTCACCGACGATCGCCAGCTCATCGCCGACTCGACCGACATCCTGCGCTGGTGCGACGCCCACGGCCGCGCCGACGCGCTGTTCCCGGCCGCGCTGCCCGAGGTCGCCGAGCTCGAGGACGACTTCGATCGTCACCTCGGCCCGGCGGCGCGCCGCCTCGCGTACTTTCACCTGTTGCCGTCGCGCGCCGCGTTCGCCGAGCTGCTGCGCGCCGACGTACCGCGCTGGGAGCGTCGGGTCGGCGGCCTGGCGCGGCCGCTCGCGGTCCGCCTGATCAAGCGCGGGCTGCGCGTCGACGCCGCGGGCGCGGCGCGATCGCGGACCGTCCTCGACGAGACCTTCGCCAAGGTCGCGACCCGGCTCGGCGACGGCCGCGCGTACCTGTGCGGCGATCGCTTCACCGCCGCCGATCTGACCTTCGCCGCCCTCGCCGCGCCGGTGCTGGTCCCCGATGCCTACGGCGCCCACCTGCCCGCGCCCGCGACCTTGCCGGCGTCGTTCCACGCGCTGCGCGACGAGCTGCGCGCGACGCCCGCGGGCGCGTTCGCGCTGTCGATCTACAGCCGCGAGCGATAGTCGTCAGCGCATTGATCAGAACCGCGCTTCGGCCTCGACTCCCAGAGGAGATTCGGACCCTCGCGGTGCTCGTGTCCTCAGCGCTTCTTCTTGAACAGCGAGCCCCAGAAGCCGCGCGGCTTGTCGCCGTCGTCGGGAGCGACCTCGGGCGCGATCGGCTGCGTGATGGGCTGCGGCGCGCCGAGCGGCTGTGACGGCGGCGGCACCACCGCGGCGCGCTGGGTGGTGCGGATCGACGGCGGCTCGGTGACGTGGCGCGGCGCGGCCGAGGTCGACCCGCCCTGACCGTCGCGCGAGATCTGGCTGGCCTGGCTCGCGACGCCCGGCACGCCCGGCGGGCGGCTCGGCTCGGTGGCCGGCTTCGCCTCGATCGGGACGGCGTCCTCGACCTCCTTCGCGTACTCCTTGCGGAACAGCTGGCGCATGAACTGCCGCAGCTCTTTCGGATCGAAGCGGTAGCCCGCGATCAGCCCGTCGAGCTCGGCGGCCAGCGCGGCCGCGCTCTGGTAGCGATCGGCGACGTCGCGGGCGAGGCCCTTCAGCACGATCGCGTCGAGCTCGGGGGTGACGCGGCGGTTGAAGTTCGACGGCGCCGGCACCTCGGCCTTGCGCACCTTCTCCATCAGCGCGAACTCGGTGTCGCCGCGGAACAGCTTCTCGGTGGTCAGCATCTCGTGGAGGATGATTCCGGCCGAGAACACGTCGGTGCGCGCGTCGAGCGGCATGCCGCGGATCTGCTCGGGCGACATGTAGCTGAACTTGCCCTTCAGCACGCCGATCTCGGAGGTGAACTTCATCAGCGCCTGGGCGATGCCGAAGTCGAGCAGCTTGACGTCACCGTCGTACGACAGCCGCACGTTGGACGGCGACACGTCGCGGTTGACGATGTTGAGCGGCCGGCCGTCGCCGTCGACCAGGGTGTGCGCGAAGTGCAGGCCCTCGGCGATGCGCGCCGCGATGTAGACCGCGTGCGGCACCGGGATGCGCTGGTTGGTCTCCTGACAGCGCCGCAGCACCTGCGTCAGATCGCGGCCGCCGATGTACTCCATCGCGATGTAGTGGCGGCCCTCGATCTTGCCGATCTCGACCGTCTCGACGATGCAGCGGTTGCGCAGGAGCAGCGCGAGCTGGCCCTCGCGATGGAACATGTCGACGAAGCGAGCCTCGCGCGCGAGCTGCGGCCGCATCACCTTGATCGCGAGGATCTTGCTGGCGCCGACACCGCTGGTCGGCGCGTCGCGGGCGCGGGCGCGATAGACCTCGGCCATGCCGCCGCGGGCGATCAGCCCCGACAGCGCGTACTTCCCGAACGGCACTGGATCGGTCGGGGTGCCGCCCAGCAGCTTCCCGTCGGTCGAAGGCCGATCAGTCACGCGCTGGACGCTACCACATCACCACTTGACGACGTAGCGCTCGCCCGGGCGGATGCGCACCGAGCGCTCCTCGATCCGCGTTCCGGTCTCGTCCTTCACGACGAGGCGGAGGGCGCGGCCATCGTGCGGCACGCCGACGCCGTACTCGGGCGTGCTGACGCCGAGATCGATCATCATCGACGAGTTCTGGTAGTTCTCGATCACGATGCGGCCGAGCGGCGCCGCGAGCTGATTGACGACGATCGCCCAGTCGAAGCGCAGGTCGGTGGTCTGGCCCGCGACGACGGTGGCGTACTCGAAGATCGCCATCTCGTACTTGCTCGACAGGCACATCGCCTTGTAGCTGCCGGGCGCGACCGCGAGCGGCTTGGTCGGCATCGCGCCCGGGACCCGCTGCGCGTTCACCCAGATCTGATCGCACGGCAGGCTCGCCGCGAGCTTGAGCGCGCCGAGAGCGTTCGGGCTCTTGCCCAGCTCGGCGCGCACGACGTCGGCGTTCTTGCCGAACGGCCGCCGCAACAGGTACGCGCGATAGAACGCGAGCTTCTTGTCGGCCGACTCGAGCTTCTCGTACGTCGCGCCCAGCTCGCGCAAGAAGCCGGGCAGATCGGGCGCGAGCGCGTAGCCGATGTGGAAGCTGACCAGCGCGTCGCCCCACTGCTGCTTCGCGAACGCGACGCGGCCTTGCTTGAACGCGCGCTTGGCCTCGACGGCGAGCACGGGCAACTCGAGGCGCTTCGCGTAGGGATCGGGATTGGCGAGGACGCGCGCCGCCTCGGTGCGAGCCTCGGTGGCGGCGCCCGGATCGGCGGTGGCGGCGGCGAACGCGGTGAGCACGCGCGCCGCGTCCTCGGCCTGACCGGCGAGGGTCCACAGCGTCGCGAGCTTGCGCGCCTCGGCGCTGGCGGGACCGCGCGCGGTCGCGAGGCCCTGATACAGCGCGATCGCGCGACCGAAGTTGCGCTTCTTCGCCGCGGTCTCGGCGGGCGCGACCAGGAACGCCGACAGCGAGGTGCGGCTCTGCTTGGTCGTGACGGTGTCGAGCAGCTCGGCGCTGGCGGACGCATGCGGCGGTGCCGCGGTCAGCGCGCCCCCACATAAGGCGAGCGTCACCGACATCGCGGCCAGGTGCCCACGCGTCCGCATCGGATTCACCGTAACACGACCGTTTCATTGTGACGGCTATTCAAGTCTGTTAGCGTTTCGGGGAGGCTGATGCGGGCCATCGTCCTCGAACGCAACAAGCTGGTCGGACGGCGCGTCCTTCGCCATTTCCTGAGTGGAGGTGTCGAGGCCGCGATGGTCGACGATCCGACGGTGCTCGCCGCCGCCGCGGTGGGCGCGCAGCTGGTGTGCGCCGACGCCTTCGATGGCGACGCGGTGGTGGCGGCGGTGCGCGCGAACCCGGGCGCGCGCGGCCTGTTGTGGACCGCCGAGCCGCTCAAGCGCGCGTTGCGCTACATGGCCGAGTGTCCGCAGGTGATGCACGTGTGCGGGCGCAAGGACTTCGAGAGCGCGCCGCGATCGTGGGAGCTGATGATGGTGCTGCGGCGGCTGCGCGAGGACAGCGGTCCACCGGCGCTGTCGGCCTACCTCGACTGGGGCCACACCGGCTTCGAGGAACGGGTCGCGACGTCCGACGATCGCGATCGCGTGGTGGCGCGGGTGCAGGACTTCGTCGCCGGCCTGCAGGTGCCGAAGCGGCTCGCCGAGATGGCGAGCGAGCTGTCCCACGAGCTGCTGATGAACGCGCTCTACGACGCGCCGGTCGATGACCGCGGCGCGCCGCGCTACGCCCGCGATCGCAAGGCCGCGGTCAGCCTGCCGCCCGACGACGCCGCGCGGCTGCGCTGCGCCACCGACGGCACGCGGCTGGTCGTGCAGGTGCGCGATCGCTTCGGCGGCCTGTTGCGCCGCCACGTCGTCGACGGCCTCGCCCGCGGCCTCGCCGGCGGCGAGATGGATCAGAGCCACGGCGGCGCCGGGCTCGGCATGAGCGTGTGCCACCACAACGCGCTCGCGATCTTCTTCGACGTCGCGCGCGGTCGCCACACCGAGGTCACCGCGATGCTCGAGCTCGATCTCAACCTGCGCGAGGTCCGCACCCTCGCGCGCTCTCTTCACCTGTTCGGCGAGCTGAACCTATGAGGGGCTGTCGCCAGCCCCTCCCCCTCGGGGTCATGCCCCCGAGGGGCCCCCACCCACGACGCGAGACATCCAACTAGACTCGAGAACCTCATGGAGCTCGCACCGCATCTACAACCCAACGCTGGCGTCGCGCCGCCGCCCAAGCTGACGATCGACAAGTTCGCCGATGGCACCTTGGTGTGCCTGAAGCTGGCGGGGACCATCGACGAGTCGTTCGAGGGCAAGCGCCTGGCCGAGTCGATCAAGGCGTCGACGGTGATCCTCGACCTCGGCGACATCCGCAAGGTGTCGTCGTTCGGCATCCGCGAGTGGGTCGACTTCATCACCACCGTCGGCAAGACCGCGCAGCGCATCGTCCTCGTCGAGTGCGCGCCGAAGATCGTCGACCAGCTCAACATGGTCGCGAACTTCGCGGGCGTCGGTCGGGTCTACAGCTTCTACGCGCCGTATCACTGCGACTACTGCGATCGCGACGATCGCGTGCTGCTGCAGGTCGATCGCGATCACGAGCAGATCAAGGCGATGAAGCCGGCGCAGCGCGCGTGCGCCAGCTGCGGCGAGATGCAGTACTTCAACGAGGATCCGGTCACGTTCTTCTCGTACCTGGCGGGCCAGGAGAAGTTCGAGCTCGAGCCCGACGTCGCCGCGTTCCTCGCGGCCAAGCTGTCGTACGCGGTCGCCGACGGCGCCCGCAAGCTGCGCGTCGAGAAGTCGATCGAGGGTCGGGTCACGTTCATCAAGCTCGCGGGCGATCTCGACAAGGCGTTCCCGCGCGACAAGCTCGCCGAGGGCCTCGAGGGCATGGTCGTCATCGACGTCGGCGCGGTCGGCAAGATCGAGCCCGCGGGCGCCGCCGAGTGGCGCGGCCTGGTGCAGCAGGTCGCGCCGCTGGTCGAGGCGATCTACCTGGTGGCGGTGCCGCCCGGCTTCCTCGACAAGCTGACGCGGCCCGAGGATCTCGGGCCCAAGGCCGCGGTGGTGTCGTTGACCCTGCCGTACACCTGCGCGAAGTGCAGCACCACCGCGGGTCAGCTGATCGAGGTCGACGTCCACTTCGAGGTCCTGAAGTTCGCGACGCCGCCGGATCTGAAGTGCGCCGACTGCAAGGGGCCGCTGGTGTGCGCGGCGCCCGAGGGGCTGCTCGCGAACCTGCCGATGCTGCCGCGCCCGAACCTGGCGCCCGAGCTGACCAAGCTCATCCGCGAGGTCCGCGAGCGCAAGCCGGTCGCGAAGCGGCCGACGACGACGACGGTGGCGGAGCTGTCGGCGCAGCAGCGCGGCGGTGGGCTCGGCGTCGCGCTGGTCGCGGCGCTGATCGCGGTCGCGCTCGCCGGCGTCGCCGTGGTCGGCTATCGCATGTTCTTCGGCGGATCGTCGGCGCCTGCGGGACGCGGCGCAAGGTCGGCGGCGAGCGCCGAGGCGCGGCCGGCGTGGGCGACGACCGAGGTCGCGCTGGCGGCGAGCTGCACCGACGAGGCCGCGGGGCTGCGGTGCGTCGGGGTGTCGGGCCTGGCCCCGACGTCGGACGACGCGACGATCGAGGCGGGCGAGGCCGCGCTCGACGGGCTCGCGGTCGCGATCGGTGACCGCATCACCGACGCGACCTGGAAGACCCACGTCGCAGCGCAGTACCGCGAGGCTCGCGCTGCGAAGCTCGCCGCGGCCGACAAGGATCCGCGCAGCGTCCAGGCCCGGCGCCAGGTGCGCGACGCGCGGACCGGGGTCGCCAAGGCGATCCGCGCGACCGCGGGCGCGGCGCCGAGCGGCGTCGACAGCTACTGGGAGGAGTACACCGGCGGCGCCGGCAAGCAGTACGTCGGCTTCGCGACGGTGACGATCACCGCCGATCAGCTCGCGAAGCTGGTCGCCGCGTACACCGCGCCGTCGAGCGCGCTCGGCGTCACCGCGGTCGCCGCGTTTCCGCTCCTGGCGTGGCGCTACCCCGAGGTCACGCGCGGCGCGATCGTCACCGCGGTCGGCGACGGCAGCCTGAGTAAAGCCGGGCTGACCCAGGGCGCGGTCGTGCTGTCGGTCGGCGGCGCCAAGGTCGTCGACGCCGCGAGCTTCGCGCAGCTCACCACCGATGAGGCGACCCGGCTCGCGGCGGTCGGCGGGGCGCTGCGCCTCGAGGTCCAGGTCGGTGACGGCGACGCGCGATCGTTCAGCGCGCCGATCGCGGCGACCCGTCCACCCGACGACGGCCGCACGCCGACCGGCAGCGGCTCGGGCGGCGCCCGCCCGACCGGCAGCGGCACGGGCAACATCAACGTCTGGGATCGCCTCGGCGGCGGCTCCGGCCAGGGCCGCGACGACCCAACGCAGTGATTATTTTCGGCACCCGGTGCGTGGCGCGAGGGAACCGACGTCCGGATCGGGCGGGGTCACGCGCGCGAGGGCTCCTCCGGATCGGCGCGCGAGGGAACCGACGTGGGGATCGGGCGGGGGCAGGTGCGCGAGGGCTCCTCCGGATCGGCGTGCGGTTCGCGTTCTTGCTGTTCACGATCGCGTTCGTCGGTGTCGCGCAGGCGCAGGCGCCGTCGTCGGACTTCGTGCGCGAGTTTCAGGCCGGCATCGACGCGTATCGGCTCGGCGCGTATGTCGAGGCGCGGGCGCATCTCGAGCGCGCGCGCGCGATCGACGCGGGGCTGCCGGGGCCGCATCGGTTCCTCGCCGCGGTCGATGCGGCCGAGGGCAAGTGGCAGGACTGCATCGAGGCCGCGCGCCGCGCGATCGCGGCGAACCCGGCGTCGAGCGAGATCGCCGCGACGCGCAAGCTGCACGACGACTGCCGCGCGTCGCACGGGCTCGCGACCTTCGTCGGCGACTACGCCGACGGTGGCGCGATCAGCGTGACCGCGAACGTCGGGGGCGCGGCGGTGACGGTGGCGGGGCTGCGGTCGGGCTCGACGCCGCTGGCGCCGCGGCCGATCGGGCTCGGCGCCGTCGAGGTGTCGGCGACCAAGGCCGGCTGGCGCACCGCGACCGCGACCGCGACCATCCTGCCGGGCGTCGTCACCGACGTGACGCTGGTGCTGATCGAAGAGGCGACCGGCCTGACGATCGACGACGGCCCCGCGGTGCCCGAGCGCGGCTGGCTGATCGTCAGCGCCCCGCGCGACGCCGCGATCACGATCGACGGTGCGATCGCCGCGACCGACGCCCGCGGCCGCTACGAGCTGCCGCCCGGCGATCACACGATCGACGTCCGCCGCGACGGCGCGATCGCGGTGACGCGGACGGTGCGGGTGTCGCGCGGTCAGGAGCAGCGGGTGTCGATCGAGCTGGTGTCGCTGGCGGGCGCGGCGCGGCGTCAGACCCTGGGCAAGGTCGCGCTCGGCGCCGCGGTCGGCCTCGGCGCCGCGGGCGCGGTCACCGCGCTGCTGTCGATGCGCGCGTCCGATCAGGCCCGCGGCTGGGCGACGATCGAGACGCTGCGCCCGGTCGGCGTGCCGCTCGGCGAGTCCAGCGCCTACGCGCCCCTCCACACCCGCGCCGAGATCGACGCGCGCGGCGATCGCGCCCGCACGCTCGCGATCGCCAGCGGCGTCAGCTACGCCCTCGCCGCCGCCGCGGTCGGCGCCGGCCTCTACCTCCTGGTCAGCGGCCCCGACCAACGGCCCGTCGAGGTCGCGCCGATGATCGGGGACGGCTGGGGCGTCGCGGTGAGCGGAGCGCTGCCGTG
>JAYTAJ010000276.1:0-1923 GCA_043737575.1 Myxococcales bacterium
CGCCACGACGGATGGGCGACGTCGCCGATCGCGGCGAGCAAGGTCGGGTAGACGAACGCGGTGCCGAGGCCGAGCAGCGCGGCGCCAAGCGCGAAGCCGACGAAGCCGGCCGCGACCACGACGACGGCGATGCCGATCGCCTGGATCCACATGCCGGCGACGATGAGCCACTTGCGGCCGACCCGATCGGACCAGGCGCCGGTCCCGAGCTGCGCCAGGCCCCAGGTCGCGGGATAGATCGCGGCGAGGATCGCGATCTGATCGAGCTCCATCCGCGCCGCGGCGAACACCAGCGGGAACAGGCCCCACGCCATGCCGTCGTTGAGGTTGTTGACCAGGCCGGCCTGGGTGACGCTCGACAGCTCGCGATCGCCGAGCGTGGTGCGCCAGAACACCTCGCGCGGCGCCGGCACGCCGCCGGGCGGCAGCGCGCCGTGGCTCCGCGCCTCGTGATGGACGTGCTCGATCGTCTCGCGCACGACGACGACCGACAGGCCGAGGCCGACGACGACGTAGCCGATGCCGAGGTAGAACGGCGCCGGGCGCAGGCCGTGGCGCGCGGCGATCCAGCCGGTCGCGAGCGCGCTCATCGCCACCGCGAAGTAGCCGGCGAACTCATTGAGGCCCATCGCCAGGCCGCGCCGCTGCGCGCCCGCGAGATCGATCTTCATGATCACCGTCGTCGACCAGGTCAGCCCCTGACTGACGCCGAGGAAGACGTTCGCGACCAGCACCCAGCCCCAGCTCGGCGCCCACATCAGGAGGAACGGCACCGGCACCGCGACCAGCCAGCCCGCGATCAGCACCGGCCGCCGGCCGATCCGATCGGACAGCCGACCCGCGACGTAGTTGGTCAGCGCCTTGGTGACGCCGAACGCGACGATGAACGACAGGATCGCGCTCCGCGCGGCGAGGCCGAACTCGTGCTCGGCGATCGCGGGCAGGATGCTGCGCTCGAGGCCGATCATCGCGCCGACGAACGCGTTCACGATCACGAGCAGCGTGAACTGCCCGAGGTTGTCGCGGATGCCGAGCCGGGTCGGGCTCGCGGCGCTGGCGCGGCGGAAGATCACGACCGCCACCGCATCGGACGGCTGAGATACCGTCGGCGCCGAAGCCTGTCAACGTCGGTGGTCGCGCACGCGCGCCGCGAGCCCACGCAGGTAGGCGCGGGCGTCGGGGCGGGTCCAGTCGCGGGCGCCAGCGATGCGCTCGATCAGCTGGCCGTCGGCGCTGACCACGTAGGCGTCGGGCAGCGCCTGGCCGCCGAAGCGGCGGTGCGCGTCGCGATCGAGCGCGCGCACGATCGTGGTCGGTACGCCGCGCGGGAAGAAGCCGCGGATGACGTCCCAGCGATCGTCGACCGAGACCGCGATCAGCTCGAGGTCGCCGACCTCGGCCGCGGCGGCGACGAGCGCGGGCAGCTCGGCGCGGCACGGCACGCACCACGTCGCCCAGAAGTGCACGAGGCGGACCCGACCGCGCGCCGCGGTGAGGTCGTACGGCGCCTCGCCGTCGCGCTCGACCACCAGCGCGGGTGCCGGGCTGGCGGCGATCGGCGTCGCCACGAACCCGCGCGGCGCGGCGCGGTCGCGCTCGATCGCGCGGTAGCCGAGCCACGCCAGCGCCTGCAGCGCGACGATCGCCACCACCGCGAGCGCGAGCTTGGCGCGGCGGGTCACGGTGGCGGCGTCCTCGGCCGCGCGCCGACCAGCGAGTACAGCGCCGGCACGACGAACAGCGTGAGGAGCGTCGACGACACCAGGCCGCCGATCACCACCGTCGCCAGCGGCCGCTGGACCTCGGCGCCGATGCCGGTGTTGAGCGCCATCGGCACGAAGCCGAGGCTCGCGACCAGCGCCGTCATCAGCACCGGTCGCAACCGCCGCAGCGCCGCCTCGCGCACCGCCACGTCGGGCGGCA
>JAYTAJ010000277.1:0-4512 GCA_043737575.1 Myxococcales bacterium
GAACGAGACCTGGCCGCGGAGGCGATCCTCGAACTCGACCTTGCCCTCGAGCGGGGTGGCCAGGCGGACGGTGTGGACCTCGCCATCGGCGGCGCGCCGGTCGGACTCGCCGCGGTCGACGGTGCGGCAGTGGCGGTCGTAGCCGAGGAAGCTGGCCTTCTTGGCCTGCTGCTCGGCCCGCACGTCGGCCAGGCGCTCGGCGGTGCAGAAGCAACGATAGGCGCCGCCCTTGGCCACCAGCTCGTCGGCGTGGCGGCGGTAGATGTCCTTGCGCTCGCTCTGGCGGTACGGGCCGTAGGGGCCGCCGACGTCGGGGCCCTCGTCCCAGGTCAGGCCGACCCAGCGCAGGGCGTCGAAGATCATCTGCTCGCTGTCGGCGCGGGCCCGGGACTGATCGGTGTCCTCGATGCGGAGGATGAACTTGCCCCCCTCGTGACGGGCGAAGGCGTAGTTGAACAGGGCGATGTAGGCCGTGCCGACGTGCGGATCGCCGGTCGGCGACGGCGCGATGCGCACGCGGACCGGACGCGAGGAGGACGACATGGGCGGCGGGTTTACCACGTCCGAAACCCAAACGGCCCGCCGAGGGGCGGGCCGCGTCGCATCGAGGATCAGCAGCTCAGGGCTTGGGCGCCTCGAGCTTCTTGAGGCCCTTCTCCATGACCCAGGTCTTGTAGTAGCTCGCGGCGGGCGTGCCCTGGGCGACGCGCTCCTCGGCCTTCTTGAGCTCCTCGTCGATGAGGACCTTGAACGCGGGGAACGGCTGCGCGCCCGACAGGAAGCGACCGTTGACGAAGAACGCGGGGGTCGCGCCGACGCCGAACGTCGACAGCGCGCCCTGGTGCTTGTTGATCCAACCGATGCAGTCCTTCATGTCGGCGGCGTACTTCGCCATGTCGAGGCCGGCTTCCTTGGCCAGCGACTCCAGGTTCGGCGCCTCGAACTGACGGGTCTTGTACGCCTTCTCCCAGAGCAGGTCGTTCAGCTGCTTGAACTTGCCCTGCTTGTAGCCGGCGCACGCGGCCTGCTGCGGCAGGGTCGCGACCTGCGGGTGGACGACGAACGGCGAGTAGACGATGCGGACCTTGTCGCCGTAGTCGGCGAAGATCTGCTGCTCGGTCGGACGGACCTTCTCGCAGAACGGGCACGCGTACTCGTAGGCCTTGACGATCGTGACCAGCGCCTCGGGGTTGCCGATCGACGGCTGATCGTCGACGGGCACGCCGTAGGTCTTCGACGGGTCCGGCGCCGGGCGCTGGGCGCGCTGCTGCTGCTGACCGGCCGGGGCCGCGCCACCGACGCCGCCCGCCTGCACCTTGTCGAGCTTCTTCGAGATCTCGTCCAGCTTCTTGATGACTTCCTTGTTGTCCTGCTGGCAGCCGGCAAGAACGACGAGGGCGGCGCCGACGAGGGCGCTCGAAAGTAGGCTCTTCTTCATGGCTCGACTCCTGTAGTACACGTCGCGATGGCAGGGTTGATCGTGGGATTGGCTACGCTGAGACCCGCGGCGGAGCCCGCGGGGTCGGAACAATTGCAGCAGAGGTCATCGGAGGCAAGCGGCGACGCCTCGTCGATCACCGTCGACACGTCGACGCCATCGTCGGCCTCGGTGAACAGCAGGCCGGTCGCGGCGAACGACTCGGCGACGTAGCGGCGGCGCAACGACAGCTGGAAGTCGCAGACCTCGGTGCGGGTGAGCGCGCCGTTGCCGTCGGTGTCGGCCTCGGGATAGCTGGCGAGGATCGACGCGGCGACCTCGGGCGTGAACAGACACACGCGCGGCGTCGCGATCGGGCGCGGCGCGTCGGCGGTGGCGGCGCCGGTCAGCCCGACCAGCGCGAAGGCGCCGATCGCGGCACCGCCGAGCGGCCCGACGCCCGCGATCGCGCGGCGCCGCGGTTGCACCAGGACGTCGATGCGACGCGCGAGCTGGCTGCCGCCGAGGCCGAGCGCGGCGGCGGGGGTGCGCTGGCGCGCGACGGTGATCAGCATGCGCGCGTACTCGGCGGGGGCGAGCGGACCGACCGCGATCGCGTAGGCATCGCACGCCTGCTCGCGGGCGAGGTCGAGGCGGCGGTTGACCCACCGCACGACCGGCCAGAAGAAGAAGACGGTCGACGCCAGCAGCTGGAGGATGCGGACCGCACCGTCGGCGCGGCGGACGTGGGCCAGCTCGTGAGCGAGGGCGGCCTGACGCGCGGCGCGGGCGCCGTCGTCGAGCAGCGCGTCGGGGACGACGACGATCGGGCGCACGAGGCCGATCATGTACGGCGCGCGGGCGCCGCCGACCCGGACCATCGCGGCGCGGCGGACGCCGACGCGGCGGGCGAGCTGGGCGATCTCGTCGAGGAGCCAGGTCGGCGCGGCGCTGCCCGCGAGGGCCCGCGCGCGGGCGCGGCGGTAGCGCGACAGCTGGCGCGCGCCGAGCCCCAGGGCGATCAGCGCCCACGCCGACACCGCGACCAGCGCGAGCCGATGCCGCGGCGCGAGCGGCGCGATCCGCGGCACGACCACCGTCGCGTCGGCCGGACCCGCGAAGGTGATCGTCACGTCGGCCGCGGGCTCGGCGGTCAGCTCGGCGGCGAGCGACGCCAGCGAGAACCGCGCGCCCGGGCCGATCGGCACCAGGAACTTCAGGAGCACCACGGTCCACAGCGCGGCGTGGACCGCAGGGCGGGCGCGGCGCAGCACCGTCGCGGCGAGGATCGCGGCGAGGATCGCGAGCACGGTGCCGTGAACCAGCGCGACGCCGACGACCGACACCAGCGTGGCGGCGGTGGCTTCGAGCGCGATCACGACCGCTTCTCCTTGCCGCGGCGCGCCGCGGCCGGGCGCGGCCTCGGCTCGGTCGGCCCAGGCTCGGTCGACGCGGGCTCGGTCGACCCGGGCTCAGTCGGTCCCGGCTCGGCCTCGAGGTTCTTCTCGATCGCGCGCAGCTCGTCGAGCGACAGCGACTCGTCGGCGACCAGGCCCAGCACCATCGCGTGGGAGTCGCCGTCGAACACGTCGGACAGGAACGATCGCAGCCGATCGCGGAGGATCGACTCGCGGCGGAACGCGGGCGCGTAGATGAACGGCTCGCGATCCTTGTCGACCGCGACCGCGCCCTTGGCGGCGAGGCGGCCGAGCAGGGTCATCACCGTCGTGTACGCCAGCTCGGTGCCGTCGCGCTTGGTGAGCGCGGCGCGAGTCTCGGCGACCGTCGCGCGGCCCAGCTGCCACAACGCCTTCATGACGTTGAGCTCGGCGGGCGTGAGGTCGGGGGGGCGAGACATACTGGGGGGTGACGACAACGATCGTAGACTTACTACATCCGTAGTTTTGGCGTCAAGAACGATCGTCTGGGCGGCAACCGCGCCGTCGGCGCGGCTATTCCCATGCGGGTAGAGTCACCCGATGCGCCTGTATCACGACCCCCGCGCGCCCAACCCGCGCCGCGTCCGGATGTACCTCGCCGAGAAGGGCCTGCTCGATCAGCTCGAGCTGGTCGAGGTCTCGATCGCGGCGAAGGCCCACCAGACCCCCGCGTTCCTCGAGACCACGCCGCTCGGCCTCATCCCGGTGCTCGAGCTCGACGACGGCCGCACCCTGCGCGAGTCGATGGCGATCTGTCGCTACTTCGAGGAGCTGCACCCCGATCCGCCGATGTTCGGCACCGATCCGTGGCAGCGGGCCCAGGTCGAGATGTGGCTGCGCCACGCCGAGCTCGAGGTGCTGTTCCCGGTCGCGCAGATCTTTCGCAACAGCCACGCCTTCTGGCTCGGCCGCATCAAGCAGGCGCCCGAGTTCGCCGAGATCATGCGCGAGCTCCTGACCCAGCGGCTCGGCTGGCTCGATCACGAGCTCGGCACCCGCCGCTACCTCGCGGGCGACACCTTCTCGATCGCCGACCAGACCCTGCTCGCCGCCATCGACTTCGCCAGGATCTCCAACGTCCGCCTCGGCGACGACACCCGCAACCTCAAGCGCTGGCACGCCGAGGTCAGCGAGCGCCCGAGCAGCCGCGCGTAGGCGTTGCCGTGTAAGGCTTCTCGTCTTACAATTCGTCGATGGTCACCATCACGATGAGCTCGAAGGGGCAGTTCGTCCTGCCCAAGGCGGTCCGCGAGCAGCTCAAGCTCTACCCGGGCTGCAAGGTCAACGTCACCATCGACGAGCAGCAGCGCCTGGTGCTGACGCATGCGCTCCACGAGCCCGAGGAGCTCTTCCATGACCGACCGGCTGTCAAGAAGGTGGTCTCGGTCGAGGCGATGAACCAGGCGATCGGGCGGGCGGTCCGTGGTCGCGTTTGACACCAACATCATCGTGCGCGTGCTGGTCGGCGACGATCCCGTGCAGACCAAGAAGGCCGAGCGCGCCTTCGTCGAGCACGCGGACGGCGACGGTGCGTTCGTGTCGCTGGTCGTGCTGGCGGAGGTCGGATGGGTGCTCGCAGCCGCGTACAACTGGGATCGCGCGACCATCCACGCCCGCATGACGCGGCTGGTGCGGACTCGCGGCATCGAGATCGAA
>JAYTAJ010000278.1:0-4509 GCA_043737575.1 Myxococcales bacterium
CGGGCGAACGGGTCGATTCCGCCTCCCCCGCCAGCACCCAGTGCTGCTGGACGCGCTGCACGAGCCACAGGAATTCCAGGGCGCCGATCTTGTCGCGCAGGATGGCATGCGCCGGCGCCTCGACGGCGAAGGTGAGGACGTCGTCCGTGTCGGGCCGGTAGACGGGATCGCGGCGGTTGGCCTGCACGCGGCGGAAATAATGCCGGGCGTGGTGCGGATGGATGCCGGATGCCGCGCCAAGCAGCAACGAAGCCGTGCCCTCAGGCTTCACGCAGGTGACGCGCGCCGCCGGGCGGATGCCAAGGGCCTCGGCCATGATCCGGTTGGCCGCCCGCGCCAGCCGGGCGCCGCGCTCGAGCAGCGCCGGGTCGAGCTGGCGGCCCGCGAGGTCGACGTCGATCGCCGCGCCGCCGCGGTCGCGACCCGCGACGCCGCCCTCGAGCAGCGTGGCCGCGAGCTCGACGCCCGCGCCGAGGAGCTGGAGCGCCGCCGCGCCGAGCTCGACGTCGCCAACGCCGAGCTCGCGCGCAAGCTCGCCGACGCCGATCGGCCGCGCGAGGATCGCCCGACGCGCGCGCATCGACCCACGCCCGGCGACGTCGCGATCCGCGCGATCGCCGAGGCCGGCCGCGCCAACCACGATCGTCACCCGCGTGGCGGCGCCGCCGACGTCGAGCCGGTCACCGTCCCGGTCCGGGCGCTGCCCGAGACGCCCGACGACGTGACCAGCCCCTTCGAGCTCCTGGCCGAGACCGACGCGCCCGAGCTGCCCGCCAGCGCCGATCCGGTCACCACAATCACCGCCGAGTCGCCGCGGCTCGGCACCGATCCGTGGATCGCCAGCTTCGCCCGCGGCAGCGCGCCGTCGAGCTTCGCGATCGAGGACGGCCGCTGCCGCGTCGCCATCCGCGCCAGCGCCGACCGCGCGCCCGCGCTGACCGCCAGCGCCCTCGACGTCCGGCTGGTGCTGCACCGCTTCGCCGACTACGCGATGGTCGCGCTGGTGATCGGGACCCCCGCGGCGCTGCGCGGCCTCGGCCCCGCCCACCGCGTCGTGATCGCCTTCGACGTCACCGGCGAGCCCGATCGCCGCGTCCTGGCCCAGCTCGAGCGCGACTTCGTGATCGAGCTCGACGTCGTCGTCG
This sequence comes from Myxococcales bacterium, assembly GCA_043737575.1. GTDB lineage: Bacteria > Myxococcota_A > Polyangia > Haliangiales > Haliangiaceae > UBA2376. The sequence goes on from JAYTAJ010000278.1 coordinate 1,146, forward strand.
AGCATCGCCACGCCCGCCGCGCCCGGTTGAAGGCGCCGCTCGGCGAGAACGTCGGCTTCATCGTCCGCGCCGCGTCCGATCACCTGCGCGGCCTGCCATCGGGCACCGCCAGCTTCGCCCGCGGCCTCACCGCGCTCGGCGACGACCAGCTCGATCTGCTCGGCGCCGCCCACCCCGAGCACGGCGAGCTGCGGGTCGACAAGCTCGAGCCGCTCACCACCGCGAACCAGGTGCGGCGCGCCCTCGCGATCGCGCGGCGGTTCTCGAAGCCGGCGCGCGAGGACTACCTTGCGTGCGTGCGCGGCTTCCCGCTGTCGCGCTGGCGCGAGCTGCGCCACACCGTGATCGCCCGCGCCGTCGAGCTCGGCCTTTGGATGGGCAGCGATCTGGCCCAGGCCGCGGTGTCCGAGGGCCTGGCCCGGTCGCGCAAGGATCTGATCGGCAAGCTCGAGGCCGGGTTCGCGGCGCTGCTCGCCGACGCCGCCCGCAACGATCTCGATCCCGACGCGATCGAGGACAACCGCAAGGCGCTGTCCGACGAGGCGATCGCGCTCGGCGTCGCGGCGCCGTCGGCCGAGGCCGATCCGCAGGCGTCGTCCCAGGGCCCGGTCGCGTCGGGCACCATCGCGCCGCGGCCGACCTCGACCACGTCGCTGCGCGGCCGGCCGGTCGCCGAGCTGCTGGCGCTCCTCGACGATCGCGATCGCCGCCTCGCCGCCGCCCTCGAGCTGTGCGAGCGCGGCGAGTCGACCGCGGTGCGGCCGGTCATGAACGCGGTGCGCCGCATGAGCCGCGCCGACGCGGTCCGCGTGCTCGGCGCGATGGTGCGGCTCGGCCCCGCCGCCGCGCCCGCGCTCACCGCAGGGCTCGCCAGCTCGAAGGCGTTCCTCCGCCACGGCTGCGCCCTCGCGCTCGCGCTGCTCCGCACCGAGGAGGGCACCGAGGCCGTCGTCGACGTGCTGCTGTCGGAGCCGACCGAGATCTGGCGCGAGATCGCCCGCGCGGTCGGCCACGTCGGGCCCGCGGCGCTGATGCCGCTCGCGGCGCGGCTCGGTCGGCTGGGGGATCGCGCCACCGCCGCCGATCGCGAGCGCATCGCCTGGGCCATGGCCCACGTCGGGGTCCGTGGCGGCAAGACCGCGGTCGAGACCCTCGCGGGCGGCCACAGCGCGGTCGCGCCGGTCGCGCGCATGGCCCTCGAGCGCCTCGAGCCAGCCGCGCGCGACGACCTGTCGGGCAAGCAGCCGGTCCGCGAGGTCACGGTCAACCGCGCGTTCTCGCGGCGCTTCTTCGAGGCCCTCGAGCGCGGCCTGCCCGATCTCGGCAAGGGTGAGCTCGAGGCGCTCGATCGGTCGGGCCCGATGGAGATGCTCGACGACAGCGATCTCGTGGCCGAGGACGCCGCCGACGTCGACATCGAGGTCGACGCCGAACTGGACGAGAGCGACCTCGTAGAAGACTGACGGAACATCGCGTCGTCGGACGAAACCAGGTATGCTCGTCGACCTCACGCGGCCATGCGCATCGGTATCTTCAGCGACGTCCACGCCAACATCGAGGCCCTCACGGCCGTCCTCGAGGCGTTTCGCGCCGAGCGCATCGATCAGTACGTCTGCATCGGCGACACCGTCGGCTACGGCGCGTCGCCCAACGAGTGCTGCGACCTGATCCGCAACCTCGCGAAGTTCACGATCCTCGGCAACCACGACGCCGCGGTCGCCGGCCGCATGGACTACTCGTATTACTACGACGCCGCGCGCGCCGCGCTCGACCTCCACGCCCGCCTGCTCACGCCCGAGAACATGGCGTGGCTGAAGAGCCTGCCCTACGAGATGAAGGAGGGTGACGTCACCTTCTGTCACGGCTCGCCGGTCAACCTCGAGGAGTTCGAGTACATCTTCTCGACCGAGCAGGCGGCCCGCTGCCTCGACATGTGGGACGACCTCGCGACCGTCACGTTCATCGGCCACTCGCACCTGTGCAAGTCGTTCGCGCTGTCGCGCGACGACGTGTTCGAGGTCGTGGCGCAGAAGTTCACGATCCGCCCCGATCACCGCTACATCGTCAGCGTCGGCTCGGTCGGCCAGCCGCGCGACTACGACAACCGCGCCAGCTACACGATCTACGACACCGAAGAGAAGGTGTTCGAGTTCAAGCGCGTCGCCTACGACATCGAGTCGTCGGCCCAGAAGATCTTCGCCAGCGACCTCGAGCGCAACTTCGGCAACCGCCTGTTCCTCGGCGTGTGACCCGTCACCGCGCGACCGGTCAGCAGGGGCCGCTGGGGTTGTTGGTGACGTCGGTGAACGTGAACTTCGGCGTCGCGACCACCGTGCCGGTCGCGTCGTAGCAGCGCACCCGGGTGGTCCCGGTCCAGCTCGGCGCCGCGCCCGACGCCGTCGACGACTCGATCTTGCAGTAGCCGGCGGCGCCGTACTTGCTCGCGAACGCGTGTGCACGAACGGGCTGGCGTCCCACGCGCCGAGGTCGCCCGATACGACCATGGTGGCGAGCGAGCCGACCCGGCTGCCGGTCACGCTCGCGGGTGAGCAGTACGAGACCTTGCCGAGCGCGGCCGAGTACGACGCGCTCGCCGCGGTCCCGTTGAACCAGGCGTGCGCGCCCTGTTGATCGATCGTGGGGCCGCTCACCGCGTACGAGATGCTGAACCACGTGTCGTCGAAGACGCCCGTGCGATCACGGCACTCCACCGCGATCACACCGGCCCCCCAGTTCACGACCGAGCACGCGTTGCCCGGCTGGTCGAAGCCGGGAGCGGGGGTCACCATGATGCTGGCGTTGCTCGCGAGCGCGTTCGGGATGGTGACGGTGTAGCGGCCGACGGCGGTGTGCGAGACCGAGTTATGCACGCCCGACGCGTTGTAGTCGGTGAACCGCGAGTTGCTCCCGTCGGCGCGCGCCCCGTCGGCGGCGAAGCAGTCGAGCAGCACGTCCACGTCGGTCCCCGTGTCGCCGGAATTGTAGAGCTGGCAGCGCGCGTTGCCCGTGCCCTCGGCGACGATCTGGGCATGGCCCCAGGACCCGTCGCCGGACGCCGTCGTGCCGAGACCCGGGAAGTCGACCTGGTACATGCCGACATCGTCGCGTGTCATCGTGACCGTGCCGCCGCCGCTGTTGTAGCTCGCGACCACCGCGCCAGCGCCGCTGACCCGCGCGAAGCCCATCGGTTGGTAGATCGACGGAGGCCGCGCGCGATCTTCCCGCGGTCCTGCCGCCAATGCCGATCAGTAGTGCTGCGTTCCTCTATCCGGAGGGGCGGGATGCGATCGGCTTCGGGCCCGGCCTCTCGTCGAGCGCGATCGGTCCCCAGCGGCGCCAGCCATCGGTGAGTAGCCACGTCGTC
>JAYTAJ010000279.1:0-4509 GCA_043737575.1 Myxococcales bacterium
CGTCGGCGGCTGGTCGTACGTCGGCGACGACGCCAGCGGCGCGGGCAAGGCGCTGCGTGGCGCCGCGATCGTCGCGGTGATCGCGATCGTCGTGATCGCGGTGGTGGCGATCGTGACCAGCAAGAGCAAGGGCGGCGGCAAGTCGACGCTCGGCCGCGCCGCGGGCAGCGTGGCCCACGCCGCGGCGGCGACCGGCCGCGTCGCGGTGAAGGGCCTGGCCAAGGCGGGCAACGTCGCGATCGAGATCGGCCGCACCACCGCGCGCGTGATCGACCCGATGGTCCGGGCGCCGCGGTTTCCGCGGCTGTTCATGCCCGACCTCTACGTGACGTCGAGGGATCCCTACGGACCGCCGGCCTGGCAGATCACCGCGCCGCCGCCGGCGTGGAATCAGCGACCGGCGCAGCCGCGCCAGGGACGATCGTCGCTCTACCTGGAGATGACGCTCGTCGACAACCGCGACGGCCACGTGCTGTGGCACGTCGCGTCGCGCTTCCCCGCCTCGGGCGCCAGCGACGCCGAGGTCACGCGCGCGGCGCGGTCGATGCTGTCGACCTTGCCCGCGCTGCGCTGAGCTACTTCTCGCTCTCGCTGGTGTCGAACGAGTCGATCAGCTCGCCGTCCTGGCCGTGGACACAGACGTGGCGGCCGGTGTCCTTCGACAGCTCGCTGGCGCGCTGCTCGGCGTCGGCGAGGTGCGAGAACTGCAACGCCTTGTCGAGCGACTCGTCCTCGATGCACCACGCGGCGCCGTCGAAGTGGACGTCGATCACGCCGTCGTTGCCGTGACGCTCGCGATCGAACTTCTCGGCCGAGCGGGTGACGTGAGGTTGGGGGCGGCTCTTGCCGATCTCGCCATGATCGACATTCGGGATCTCCGGCGCATCGCCGGTCATGCGCGTGTCGAACTCGGCGCGCTTGTCCATGGTGTGGGTGGCCTCGTCGACTTCGGTTGGTTCAGACATGCGATTCTCCGTGAAGGTTCGACTCGCAGGTCTGCAAGCCCCGGCCCGCCTTTCAATCGTTTGTGATCGACGACCTGCGATCGATCCGTGGCGCGCGCCAGCGTCACAGCGTGACGCCATCGCTCGGTGCCTCACGCGGCACGCACGATGCACCGCGCTGGGTCCGATCATGTTCGTCATCCGCGCCGCGTCCGCCGTCCGTCGCTTCTTCACCGGCCTGGTCCACGCGATCATCGAGGACGACGTCGACGATCTCGCGGCGATGATGACGTACTACGCGATCATGGCGCTGTTTCCGATGGTGCTGTTCGTGTTCACGCTGGCGCTGGTCGTCCTGCCCGCCGACCTGGTGCGCGCGGCGGCGGCCAGCGTCACCGAGCCGCTGCCGGCCGACGTCGGTCGCATCCTGCGCGGCCAGATCGAGTCGATGCGCGCGGCGTCGAGCCCGTGGCTGGCGATCCTCGGCGGCGTGCTCACGCTGTGGAGCGCGTCGCGGGGTGCGTCGACCCTCACGACCGCGCTCAACCGGGTGTTCTCGAAGAAGGAGGACCGGCCGTGGCTGCGCCGCCAGGTCCGCGCGGTCTTCGTGACCGCGGTGGTGGCGGTGATCATCGTCGTCGCGCTCGGCTTCTTCCTGTTCGCGCCCGAGCTCGGTCACCGGGTCGCGGCGCGGGTCGATCTCGACGGCGAGGTGTTCGACACCGCGTGGTGGATCTTGCGGTGGGTCGGCGCTGGCGCGCTGGCGACCTTCCTGTGGTCGCTCCTCTACAAGTACCTGCCGAACACCGACGCGCCGCTGCGGGTGTTCACGCCGGGCGCGCTGATCGGCGTCGCGCTGTGGGCGCTGGTCAGCCGCGGTCTCGCGATGTTCATCGACTACTTCAGCGACTTCCAGGGCACCTATGGCGCGTTCGCGGGCGCGATCATCTTCCTGCTCTGGCTCTGGCTGTCGAACCTCGCGCTGTTGATCGGCGCCGAGGTCGCCGACGTGCTCGCCGCGATGCGCGCCAAGGCCAGCCCCGCCGCCGCGGCGCTCGACGATCCGGCCGAGCACGAAGAGATGGGCCAGCCCGCTGCCGCTCCCGCTCCCGCTCCCGCTCCCGATCCCGACACCGCGCGTGCGCAGGCGCCCACCGAGGCAAAAGCGCGCTCCGCGATCGGTCCTCAGTCGCCCGCGTAGCGAGATCGACGGTGGCACGTCACTCGCATTTGGTCGCTGCGCCTACGCACAACGCTTCCTTCGCTTCGCTTCTCCTCTCCAACCATCTCCGACCGCCTTCGGTCCGTTTTTCTCGATCCACTCGAAAGGGATTCCTCATGGCCACCATCGGTTCACTCACTGACCGCGATCTCCCCGCCGCCATCACCGACACCGCGCACAGCGTCGGCGACAAGGTCCGCGACCGCATCGACGGCGTCGGCTCGAAGCTGAGCGACCTCACCGCCAAGGCCCAGAGCGGCGCGATGGACGCCAAGGAGCGCATCCAGAGCAAGGCGATGGACGCCAAGGACCGCGTCGCTGGCGCCGCCACCGACTTCCAGAAGAACTCCCGGCAGATGGTGAAGGAGAACCCGATCATGGCCGTCGCCATCGGCGTCGGCGTCGGCTTCCTCCTCGGCCGGGTGCTGTTCCGGTGATCGCCGAGCATATCGTCGAGGAGGTCGTGCAGCGCCTGCAGAAGGCCAGCCACAACCTGCCCGCGAGTGTCACCGAGAATCGCTGGCTGCAGAACCGTTGGCTGCAGCTCGGCGTGGCAGTCGCCGTCGGCTACGCGATCGGACGGACGCGCAATCGGGTCCAGATGGGACCGTTCGGTCGCACGCTCGCCACCGCGGCGCTGTCGACGCTGGTGCGCACAGCGCTGCAGTCCAGCGACCGCACGCCGAACGGCAGCAACTGAACGAGAGCCCATGACCACCACCAGCCGACGTCCCCAGCGCAGCACGCCCCCGCCGATCCCGCAGCGGAAGCGCGATCCCGCGTCGTCGAAGCAGCCCTCGCCCAACACCACGATGCCCCTCGATACCCGGGACATCATCGAGGCGCTGGACGACAAGCCCGACGACGAGCCGAAGCCGTCGCGCTGACCGTCGGTTCCGGGCCGCCATCGACGCCATCACCCTCGCGGGTGGTGGCGTTCGGCGTTTCGGCGACACGCGCAGTCCGGGATCCGGACAGCAAGAAACGCGAGCGGAGGGCAGCTCCACTCGCGTCGTCGCGAACCGACGGTGACTCGCCGCGGTCAGTCCTTGCGGTCGATGTCGCCGCTCACCGCGTCGTACTGGCTGCGGGGGACGACCAGCAGCCCGGGGCGGCGGCGCGGCTCGTCGCAGTACGCCGTGACCGCGGCGACCAGGTGCGGCGGCGTCCAGCGGCGCGACAGCCCGCGGCGGCGGCTCTGCTGGTTCTCGCCGACCCGCGCCGCCTCGGCATCGGCCGTGGCCTTCGCCGCGACTGCCTCGACCTCGAGCTCGGCGATCAGGAAGTCGAGCTGCGTCGCGCTGAGGCCGTCGTCGGACGACATCGCCAGCGGCGGCTCGACGTCGATCACGACCTCGTAGTCGTCGTCGTCCTGGGCGTCGTCGTCGTCGGTCACGACGATCTCGGCGTACTCGTCGACGGCGGCGTCGTTGCGCTCGTAGGCGTACTCGGCGTAGTCGGTGCCGGTCGAGTCGGCGGTGTCGGCGGCGAGCTGCCTCAGGCGGGCGAGCCGCGCCGAGACCGCGGCGGCGGTGGGCCGCGCCGCCGGATCCTTCTCGAGCATCGAGTCGATCAGCCACGCCAGGCCGGGCGGCAGGTCGGGGCGCAGCGACCGGACCGGCTGCGGCGGCTCGTTGAGGTGCTTCAGCACCAGCGCGATCGCGTTGTCGGCCTGGAACGGCGGGCGGCCAGTCGCCGCCTCGTAGGCCATCACGCCGAGGGCATAGACGTCGGCGCGGCCGTCGACCAGGAGGCCGCGCGCCTGCTCGGGCGCCATGTACGTCGGGGTGCCCAGCGTGAAGTTCTCGAGGGTGAGCCGGGCGTTGACCGGCTGGCGGGCGATGCCCCAGTCGATGACGCGGAGGTTGTCGAGCTCGGCGCCCGTGACCAGCACGTTCTCCGGCTTGAGGTCGCGGTGGACGATGCCGTTGCGGTGCGCGGCGGCGACGACGTCGGCGATGGTCGCCATCATCGTCAGGATCGCGCTGATCGGCAGGGCACCGACCCGGCTCAGCATCGCCGACAACGGCTCCCCGCCGACCAGCTCCATCGCGATCCACGGTCGACGGTCGGCGAGGACGCCGCACTCGTACACGCGCACCGCGTGCGGGTGGCAGAACGCCTCGAGGATGCAGGCCTCCTGGAGGATGCGCTGGCTCGCCTGCGGGCTGGTGATGAGGTAGTCGTGCATGACCTTGAGCGCCACGCGGCGCGGCAAGATCAGATGGGCGGCCTCGTAGACCATCGCCATCCCGCCCTCGGCGAGCAGGCGATGGACGCGATAGCTGCCCACCGTGGTTCCCGACTCGAGCAGGGCGGCCGTGTTCATCATGGATTCGCCTC
>JAYTAJ010000280.1:0-1919 GCA_043737575.1 Myxococcales bacterium
TGGCGCGGCGTCGCAGATCGTTCGGCGCGAACCAGCGCGACCTGATCCACGCGTGGTACGCGGCGTCGCCGGCGTCGCGCGCGATCGCGAACGGCAGCACCGCGTCGGGCAGGATGGTGTCGTTGCTCGGCGCCAGCTCGACGACCAGCGGCTCGTCGCAGAACGGACAGCGCTTGGCCTGCAACGTCGTCGTCGAGCGCGCGCCGCAGTTCTTGCACTGGACCTCGCGGGCACCGGTCGCCAGCGATCCGGCTGGCCCCCGCCGCACCCGGCCGCGCGCCTCGGCGAAGTCGTGCTCGACGATGGCGCGCGCGGTCGGCGCGATCGGCGTCAGCGCGCCGCAGAAGGCGCAGGTCAGCGCCTCGGCCCCGGGAGCCAGGGTCTGCGCGGCGCCGCAGCTCGCGCACTTGTAGCTGGTGTGATCGGCGATCGCGGCGGATTGGTTCGCGTCGGACACGGCCGCCATCGTACCTCCGCGCGTTGTACGCTGTCTGCCATGCGCTCGAGCGTCGCCGCCGCCGTGTCCGTCCTCGTCGCGATCACGTTGCTCTGGCGCCCGGCCGCCGCCGACGAGCAGCGGGCCTGGATCAAGGCGATGCCCGACCAGGCGACCTGGGCGAAGTACTCGAAGCAGCTGAACGCCGACGAGTTCGGCAAGTTCGTCATCGACGTGAAGACCAACGAGATCTACTTCATCGACGTCAACCTGTTCGAGCTGCACGCCGACTTCGTCCTCGGGGTGCTGCTGAAGCAGGCGTGGACCGCCGACAACGTCCGCGAGTACAACAAGAACTACGAGAAGGTGAAGCCGAAGTTCATCCTCGGCTACGTCACCCACCACCTGAAGGTCGATCGCTGGGCGGTGTCGTTCTGGGAGGGCGACAAGCTCGACGCCGCGACGGTGCTGCGGGTCCGCCAGCGCCTGGCGACGTCGTTCTGGCGCAAGGATCTGGCGTTCCGCCCCGACTCGCCGGCCCAGGAGCAGATGGCGAAGCAGGTCGCGGCCAAGGGCTTCACCGTCGTCACCAACGACGAGATCTACAAGGCGGCGTCGTACCAGGCGTTCAACAAGGGCACCGCGATCGGCCGCCTCAAGGTCGTGCCGATCGGCACGCCGTACGAGAACCTCACGTTCGATCGCCACGACATCGTGCTGTTGCAGGAGAGCTACCCCGACATCACGCCGGTCGCGGGCATCCTGGCGACGACGTTCTCGACGCCGCTGTCCCACGTCAACCTGCGGGCGGGCGCGTGGGGCATCCCCAACGCCGGAGACAAGAAGGCGCGCGAGCAGTGGGGCGCCCTCGACGGCAAGGTCGTCTACTACAACGTCGACGACGGCAAGGCGGTCGTACGCGAGGCGTCGGCAGGGGAGATCGCCGACTGGGAGCGGCGCCGCGTCGAGGTCCGCACCATCGCGCCGCCGAAGGCCGACCTCACCGATCCGCGCCTCGCGATGCTCACCCGCATCCGCGCCCGCGACGTCGTGAAGTACGGCACCAAGACCGCGAACCTCGGCGAGATCCGCACCGCCAACCTGCCCGACGTCCGCATCCCCGAGGGGTTCGGCGTGCCGTTCTTCTACTACGTGCGGCACATGACGCAGAACCGGCTCGACGCCAAGGTCGCGGCGCTGCTGTCCGACCCGCGGTTTGGGACCGACGCGGCGTGGCGCAAGGCCGCCCTGACCGAGCTGAGGGCGCAGATCGTCGCGGCGCCGATCGATCCCCTGGTGCTCGACCTGGTCTACAAGCGGGTCCGGCGGAAGCTCGGCGGCAAGGGCGTGTTCGTGCGCAGCTCCAGCAACTCCGAGGATCTGCCGGGGTTCAACGGCGCGGGGCTCTACGACACGATGCCCAACGTGCGCGGCAAGGCGGCGATCGGCGAGGCGATGAAGGTGGTGTGGGCGTCGCTGTGGA
>JAYTAJ010000281.1:0-1917 GCA_043737575.1 Myxococcales bacterium
GGCGCCCGCCGACTGGCCGCGTCGCGCCGACGTGCTGGTCGCGCAGATCTCGGCGCTGCGCAAGCACGGCGACATCGCCGGCTGCCTCGCGCTCGGCACCAGCGCCGCGACGTCGACCGGCTCGTCGGCGAACGCCACCGACTTCCTCTTGTGGGCGATGGACTGCGCCAGCGACAAGACCGCCGATCCCGCCGCCGCCAAAGCGCTGCGCGAGGCCGCCCTCGCGGTGCTGACCCGCCTCGACGGCGACGCCGCCGCGCCGCTGTCGATCGACGACCGCAGCGACCTGATGCTCAACCTGCGCATGGCGCTCGAGACCCTCGGCCGCGGCCCCGAGGCCCGCGCCGTCGCCGAGCGTCAGGCGACGATGCTCGACACCGCCGCCAAGGCCGCCAAGACGCCGGCCGAGGCGATGACGTTCAACTGGCACCGCGCCGAGGTCTACGTCTACCTCGAGCGCGGCGAGCAGATCGTCGGTGCCCTCGAGCAGTCGACCCAGGATCTGCCGACCGAGTACGATCCGCCGTACCGCCTCGCGTGGGTCTACATGAAGATGGGCAAGCCCGCCGACGCCGCGCGCTGGGCCCAGGACGCCGCGACCAAGGCCTACGGCCCGCGCAAGGTCCGGGTCCAGAGCCTGCTCGTCGAGGCCGCCAAGGCCCAGGGCGACGTCGCCGCCGAGCGCGCGGCCCGCACCGCGATGATCGCGCTGCTCGAGGGCCTGCCCGCCGAGCAGGCCCAGCCCGAGGTCCTCGCCAAGGCCAAGGCCGAGCTCGCCGCGATGTCCGCCGGCGCCGCGAGCAAGTGATGTCGTCGATCGACACGCTGCTCGCGCAGGGCGCGTTCACGCCCGACGCCGCGACCGGCGCGCTGGCGCCGCCGATCCAGCCCGCGACCACCTACGCACGCGACGCCGCCTACCAGCTGCCGTCGCCGCGCATGTACAGCCGCGACGACAACCCGACCGGCGATCCCGCCGAGGCGCTGATCGACGCGCTCGAGGGCGGCGCCGGCGCGCTGCTGTTCTCGTCGGGGATGGCGGCCGCCGCGGCGGTGTTCCAGACCCTCGCGCCCGGCGATCACGTCGTCGCGTCGCGCCTGATGTACTGGGCGCTGCGCGGCTGGATCGTCGACTTCTGCGGCCGCTGGGGCGTCGGCCTCGACCTGGTCGACACCCACGACCTCGACGCGCTGCGCGCCGCGGTCCGCCCCGGCGCGACCCGCCTGGTCTGGATCGAGACCCCCGCGAACCCGACCTGGGACGTCACCGACATCGCCGCCGCCGCCGCGATCGCCCACCGCGCGGGCGCGCGGCTCGCCGTCGACTCCACCGCCGCGTCGCCCGTCCACTGCCAGCCGCTCGGGCTCGGCGCCGATCTCGTCATGCACTCCGCGACGAAGTACCTGAACGGCCACTCCGACGTCATCGCCGGCGCCCTCGTCACCCGCGTCGCCGACGACGCGTGGCACCGCCTGCGCGCCCACCGCCGCAGCGGCGGCGCCGTGCTCGGGCCGTTCGAGGCGTGGCTCCTCCACCGCGGCCTGCGCACGCTCGCCGTCCGGGTCCGCCGCCAGAGCGCCACCGCGCTCCACGTCGCCGCCGCGCTCGACGGTCACCCTGCCCTCGCCGCCGTGCTCTACCCCGGCCTGCCCTCGCACCCGCACCATGCCGTCGCCGCGCGCCAGATGCATGACGGCTTCGGCGGCATGCTGTCGCTCCGCGTCGCCGGCGGCGCCACCGCCGCCCTCGCCGTCGCCGCCCGCCTCCGCGTCTTCGCCCGCGCCACCTCCCTCGGTGGCGTCGAGTCCCTCGTCGAGCACCGCGCCTCCGTCGAGCCCGCCGACTCGCCCGTCCCCAAGGACCTCCTCCGCCTCTCCATCGGCCTCGAGTCCGCCGACGATCTCGTCTCCGATCTC
>JAYTAJ010000282.1:0-1916 GCA_043737575.1 Myxococcales bacterium
CGTCGCAGCGCCGCCTGCGGCATGGTCGGCGACGACGCGCTCGCCGGATCCTGGACCAAGGCGACGCCGCCCGCCGCGACGATCCGCGCCAGCCCGTCGACGCCGTCGTCGTTGGCGCCCGACAGCAGCAGGCCCGCGACCGCGGGACCGTAGGCGTCGGCCGCCGACGCGAAGCACACGTCGATCGACGGCCGCGAGAACCGCACCGGCTCGTCGACGGTGAGCGCGAACGCGCGGTGCCGCTCGATCAGCAGGTGGTAGTTGGGCGGTGCGACGTAGATCGTGCCGGGGACGATCGGCTCCTTGTCCTCGACCTCCCGGACCGGGCGGCGACAGCGCTCGGCCAGGACCTGCGCGACCAGGCTCGGTCCGGTCGGCGCGAGGTGCAAGACGATCGCGATCGGCAGCGCGAAGTCGGCGGGCAGCGCCGGCAGCGCGACCAGCAGCACGTCGAGCGACCCGGCCGAGCCGCCGATCACGATCGCCTCGAAGGGATGGGTCGTCATCGGTCACAGCTTCCGGTAGATCCGCGCGTTGGCGTCGAGCTCGGCGAACCCGGGGCCGTGGCTGGAGAAGTGCAGCGACTCCTTGGTGCCGAGCCCGAGGAAGCCCTTGCGGCACAGCGCGTCGCGCATCACCGCGAGCGCGCGCTCCTGCAGATCCTTGTCGAAGTAGATGAGCACGTTGCGACACGACACCAGCTGGACCTCGGCGAACGCGGCGTCGGTCGCGAGGCTGTGATCGGAGAACAGGATCGCGTCGCGCAGGGTCCGATCGAGCATCGCACCGCTCGACGTCGCGGTGTAGTAGTCGGACAGCGAGCCGCGGCCGCCCGCGGCCAGGTAGCTCTCGCTCCACCGCGCGAACCGGTCGACCGCGTAGATGCCGGCCTCGGCGATCCGCAGGCTCTCGGGGTTGATGTCGGTCGCGTAGATCTGGGTGCGGTCGAGCAGGCCGGCCTCGCGCAGCACGATCGCCAGCGAGTACGCCTCCTCGCCGGTCGAGCACCCGGCGATCCAGACCTTCAGGTGCGGATAGGTCTCGAGGTGCGGCACCACCTGCTCGCGCAGCGCGCGGAAGTAGTGCGGATCGCGGAACAGATCGCTCACCTGCACGGTCAGGAACCGCAGCAGCGCGCCGAACACGCCGGGATCGACCAGCATCTGCGCCCGCAGCGCGGTGAGCGAGTCGCAGTGGAAGCGCGGCAGCGCGGCCTCGGCGCGGCGGCGCAGCGACGCCCGCGCGTAGCGACGAAAGTCGTAGTGGTAGGTGGAGAAGATCGTCTCGAGCAAGCGCTCGAGCTCGGCGTCGTCGGCCGCGGCGGCCTGCGCGGTCACTTGCGGATCCAGACCCGCGCCAGCGACAGCAGCTTGTCGACGTCGAGCGGCTTGGCGATGTAGTCGTTGGCGCCCGCGGCGAGGCAGTGATCACGATCGTCGATCATCGCCTTGGCGGTGAGCGCGATGATCGGCAGTCGCGCCAGTGCCGGCTGGGCCCGGATCGCCCGCGTCGCCTCGAGGCCGTCCATCTCCGGCATCATGATGTCCATCAGCACCAGATCGATCGCGGGCTGCCGCGCCAGCACCTCGAGGGCCTCGCGGCCGTTGCGCGCGATCTCGATCTTGGCGCCCTTGGGCTCGAGCACGCTCGACAGCGCAAAGATGTTACGGACGTCGTCCTCGACGATCAGGATGCGGCGGCCCTCGAACACCGCCTCGCGATCGCGGGCGTCGCGCAGCATGCGCTGACGATCGTCGGGCAGCTCGGCCTCGACCTGATGGAGGAACAGCGTGACCTCGTCGAGCAGCCGCTCGGGCGAGCGCGCGCCCTTGATGATGATCGACTGCGAGAACCGCCGCAGGTTCTGCTCCTCGTCGTGCGACAGCGCGCGGCCGGTGTAGACGATCACCGGCGGG
>JAYTAJ010000283.1:0-10356 GCA_043737575.1 Myxococcales bacterium
CCGCCGCGGGTCTTGCGATCGCTGATCGTCCGCTCGAGGATCTCGGAGATGCCCTTGTAGAGCGAGTTGCCGGCGCTGGTCACGAAGTCGCGCAGCCGCGTCGAGAACTCGTCGATGCAGCGATCGAAGTGCGGCTTCATCGCGGTCGCGGCGTGGAAGATCGCGCCCGGCACCTTCTCCTTGGCCTGCTGGCGGATGTCGCCCGCGACCTTCGACTTCAGGACGATCGCGAGGATCGGCGCGGCCAGGGTCAGGAGCCCGCCGGCGAGGACGTTGACGAAGATCATCACGGTCGTGCCGAGGGCGCCGACCGCGTAGATGCCGACGTCGTACTTGAAGCTGTCGACGTCGATGTCGACCCGGGCGTCGTCGGGGCCGAGCCGATCGGCCAAGGCCGCCGACGCCGCGGCGACGTTCTGGTTGGTGATCGTGATGACGTCCTCGGCGAGGCGCTCGAGCAGCGCGGCGAGCTTGGCGCCCTCGAGCTCGGCCCACTCCTTGAACTTGTCCTCGATGAACGCCGGCAAGAACCGCTTGATGTCGTCGGCGTCGATGCCGTCGAGCTGCCCGGGCAGCGCCGCGACGAAGCTCTGCGCGAAGGCGTCGAGATCGGCGCCGACGTGAGACTTGATCGCGTTGGCGTCGGCGTCGATGCGGATGTGCAGCTCGTCGAGCGTGCGCTTGGACGCGTCGAGCTGCTGCCGCACCAGCGCGACCCGCTCCTCGAGCTGCTCGATCGTCAGCTCCCACGCCTTCATCCGGACGCCGAGGTTCTGCTCGAGGTAGCCGGCGGTGCGCGCGGCGTCGACCGCGGCGTTGTCGAGGAGGATGCGGGCGCGATCGCCGGCGAGGAAGGTGCGCAGGTGCGCGAGCAGCGCCGGCATGCCGCTGTCGTCGTCGCGCCGCATCAGCCACGAGCGCGCCGACAGCGGAAACACCGGCGCCCCGGGCGCGAGCTTGGCGACGCCCTCCTTCACGTACGCGGTGACCGCGGCGCGCTCGTCGTCGTTCAGCAGATCCATCTTGCCGAGCACGAAGATCAGGCGATCGCGGGTGCCGTCGAGGATGTGCGACCCGAGGAACATCCGTTCGCTGTCCTTCAGCGCCTGGCCGGCGTCGAGGAGGAACAGCACCGCGTCGGCGCGCGGCACGTAGCCGTAGGTGACCTCGGCGCGCTGCTCGTTGAGATCGTTGACGCCGGGCGTGTCGACCAGGACGACGTTGTCCTTGAGGATGTCGCACGGATAGCCGAGCTCGACGTAGGCGACCTCGTCGGCGCGGCCGCCGGCGACCGTGACCCAGTCCTTCAGCTCGCTCGGCGTCAGATCGACCTCGCCGCCGTTGTTCAGGATCACCCGCGCCTTCGGGATCGACGAGTGCAGCACCTGGTTGATCGCGGCGGTGGTCGGCGTGATGCCGGTCGGCAACACGTCGAGGCCGAGCAGCGCGTTCACGAACGTCGACTTGCCGTGGTTGAACTCGCCGAGCACGACGATGTGGAAGCGCTCGCCCTCGAGCTTCGGCACCCGGCTCACCCGGATGTCGCGCGCCAAGGTCCGCATCCCGACCGCGTCGGCGATGTCGGCGAGGTCGCGGTAGCGGGTGAGCACCGCGGCCTTGGTGGCGCCGTACTGCTGGTTCAGCTTGGGATCGTTCATTCGGCCTCGGGCGGATTCAGGGGTTCGACAAACGTGACCCCGTCCGAGCGGGAGTCGAGGGGCTCGCGCAACGCCACCAGGTTCTCAGAACATCGACAGCAGATCAGTGACCTGCTTGTCGAGGTCGTCGGTGCTGGGCTTGCCGTTGGGATCGCCGCCGCCGCTCTGGGCGTAGAGCGCACCGTCGGCGAAGGCGCGCAGCGCGGCGATGCGCTTGGGCAGGAGCGGGTTGGTGCGGAACAGCTCGGTGAAGCGGCCGACGACGCTCTTGCTCGAGGGCTTATCCGGAGGCGGCTCGCGCAGGTACTCGGCGGGATCGAACTCGCCCGCGCGCGGCCCCAGCTCGAGCTTCACCATCGCCATCAGGCTGGCCTCGAGATCGCGGCCGGCGAGGAGCCCGGCGCGGTCGCAGGTGATCTCCGCGCGCCGCGCCCACGCCCGCAACGTCATCGTCGCGGGCTGCACCATCCAGCGCACGAAGAACACCGCGGCGTGGCTGACGTAGTGGAGCGCGGTCGTGTACGGGACGTGGCCGTTCTGGATGTGGCCGAGCTGGTGGCCGAGCGCGGCGGTCAGCTCGGCGTCGGTGAGCAGCCCGGCGACGTCCTCGCGGACCACGACGTAGGGCTGCTCGTCGGTGCCGAGGGTGGTGAGCGGCACCGTCCACGTCGCTGGTGCCAGGTACACCGACGGCACGTCGACGCCGAGCGCGATCGCGGCACGCTTCGCCGCGTTGTAGAGGCGCGGCTCCTTGTCGGCGGCCTTGGCCGCGGTCGACAGCAGCTCGTCGCGGGCGCGGTCGTTCCACAGCCGCGCGGTGGCCTCGATCGCCATCGTCACCGGCCGCGCGCCGATGAAGCCGCGGCGCAGCTTGCGCTCGCCCGCGAACGCGTAGCTCGCACCGGTGTACGCCCGGGCCACCACCTCGCCTCGCCGTTCGGCGATGTAGCGGGCGAAGTCAAAGTCGATCATGGGCGCAGTCTACACCGGGTCGGGCGGCGCGACCCGCGCACCGCGGCGGCGGGCGATGACCAGCGCGATGACGCCGATCGCGACGGCGAACCACAGGGTCGCGAGGCGGGTGAGGATGGTCGCGGCGGTGGCGGTGCCCTTGTCGACGCCGACCGCGTTGGCGACCAGCAACAGCGTCATCGCGCCCTCGGTGACGCCGAGGCCGCCCGGCAGGAAGCTGAGCGCGCCGGCGATCGTCGTCGACGCGTAGATCAGGAGCGCGAGGCCGAGGCCGACCGACGCGCCCGGGAAGCCGCCGACGATGAGCGCGAAGCCCAGGCCCTCGCAGGCCCAGGCCGCGACCGCGAGCGTGGTCGACCACAGGAGCACACGCGGCCGCGCCAGCGCGCCGATGCCATCCTGGACCTCGAGCAGCTTGCCGCGCAGCTCGCGCAGGCGCTTGGGCCGGGTCACCAGCCCGATCGCCCAGGTGCCGAGGCGGCGCCACAGGATGAAGACGAAGCCGATCGCGATCACCGCGCTGCACGCGAGGACGACCTTGACCGCGACGCCGTAGACCGCGACGCCGACCACCGCGAGGATCAAGAGCGCGAGCAGATCGCTGACCCGCTCGGCGATCACGATCGACGCCGACGACGCGACTGGGATCCCGGTGAGCTGGCGCAGGAGGAAGCTCTTGATCAGCTCGCCGAGCTTGCCGGGCGTGACCGCCATGCTGAAGCCGGCGAGGAACACCAGCGCGCTGGTGCCGGTCGGGACCGCGAGGGCGCGGGCCCGCAGGTAGCCGTGCCAGCGCACGAACCGCAGCGCGTAGTTGGCGCACGCCAGCGCGATCGCCACGCCGAACATCGGCCACGCGAAGCCGTCGAGCCGATCGCGGACGCCGCGGACGTCGCCGAACAGGGCGAGCGCCGCGATCACCGCCGCGACGGTCAGCACGACGGTCACGACCCGGCGCGGGTTAGTCATGATCCACGGCCGGTTGTAGCGCGGGATCGTCTTGACCCGCGTCGACGAGCGCCATAGTTTCGGTCATGGCACAACCCAAGACCATCCTGGTGGTCGACGACGACCCCGAGATCGTCACGATGCTCTCGACCCGGCTCGAGTCCCGCGGCTATCGCGTGTTGACCGCGAGCGATGGCAAGGAGGCGCTGACCAGCGTCAAGCGCCAGCGGCCCGATCTGATCATCCTCGACGTGATGATGCCGGGCAAGAACGGCTGGGAGGTCGCGCGCGCGCTGAAGCAAGACCCGATCACCGAGCCGATCAAGGTCATCATGCTGACCGCGATCGGTGAGCAGGTGAACGAGCTGACGTCGCCGCTCTACGGCGCCGACGCGCACTTCGACAAGCCGTTCGACTTCGCGGAGCTCGAGGCGACGATCGCGAAGCTGCTCTAGTAGAGCGGAACTTACTCGTCGTCGTCGCTGGAGTCGCTCGACGACGACTTGATGATCTTGACGGCCTTGGCGTACCACTGGCTCGAGCCGGGGACCATCTTGGTGATGCGGCGCGCGAGGGTCTTGGCCTCCTCGGGCTTGCTCCGCTGCAGCTTCTGCGCGCTGGCGTAGAACTCGCCGGCCTTGCGCTCGAGCGAGGTGCGCACGCCCTCGACCTGCGGGCTCGCGCCGGCGCCGACGTTGACGGCCTGATCGGCGGCGCTCTTCGCCGCCTCGTAGTTCTGCTTCGCCATCCACGACGCGGCGGCCTTGGGGGCGATCTCGCCGATCTTGGCGCGGATGGCGGCTTGGTGTGCGCCGCCGGCGCGGCGATCGGCGGACTGCGCCTTGAGGAACGCGGCGAGCGCCTCGGTCGGACGCTGGCCGCCGACGGCGGAGCCGACCGTCAGGTTGGTGCCGATGGTCTCGTAGTCGGTGGCGCGCTGCTTGAGCGGCCGCATCGACGCGTCGGTCGAGCCGGCGATCGCCTCGCGCAGCGTGGCCGCGGCGCCCTTCCAGTCCTTGGCCTTGTACTGCGACTCGGCCTTCTTCTCGGCGGCGGGCAGGCCCTTCGGCGCGGCCGGCTTGGGCGTCAGATCCTCATCGAGGACAAGCTTGCGCGTCGGGTTGCTGGCGACGCGGGTCGGCTTGACGACCGTCTTGTCCGGCTTCCGGACAGGCGTGGGCGCGGGCACACGCGGCGCGACCGGCGTGGGCGTCGGCGCGGGCACGACCGCCGCGATCGGCGTGGGCGTCGGCGCGGCGACGACGGCGACGGGGGCAGGGGCAGGGGCAGGCGCCACCGGCACGGGCTCGATCGGCGCGGCCGGCGTGGGCGCGACGGGCGCAGGCTCGATCGCCGATCCTTGGGCTGCGACGTCGACAGGCGGCGCGACCACCGCCGCCGAGCCCGATCCGGAACCCGTATCCGTACCCGTGACCGTATCCGTATCCGTACCCGTGACCGTATCCGTACCCGTGACCGTATCCGTACCCGTGACCGTGACCGTACCCGTATCCGTACCCGTACCCGTACCCGTACCCGTGACCGTATCCGTACCCGGCGTCGCAACCGTTCCCGTTCCCGTCGTCTTCGTCTCCCCTCCTCCGCCCACCATCGCCCCCGCCGCGATCAACGACAGCATGGCCACGATCCCCGCGCCGATCGCGATCTGCTTCTTCCGGTTCGGTCCGCTCGGCGGCGTCCACATCGCATGCGCGACCGGGAACGGCCGCGGATCGACCTGCGCGGTCGTGGTCAGCGGTCGCAGGTTGGCGCCGTAGGGCACCGAGTACGGATTCGACGTCGCGCCGACCGGGCTGGGCGCGGTGTACGGTCCCGACATCGGCTGCGGGATCGGACCCGAGCCCGACGGCACCTCGCCCTCGCTCGGCGACCAGCCGCGCGCGGGTGCACCCGGCTGCGACAGCACCCGCGGCGGTGGCACCACCGCAGGTGCGGCGACGGGCGGCGGCGACATCGTCGAGGTCGAGCGCGGTGGTGGCGGCGGCGTGGTCGCGGGTCGGCTGCGCGGCGAGGGCGGCGGCAGCGTCGGCTCCTTGCGCGCGCGTCCGGGCGACGGCGTCCGATCGCGGACGGGCGCGGTCACCGACTGCGGGCGATGGCGCTGTGGCTCGACGGCGGCGGCGGCGACGGCGGCCGGGCGCACGGGAGGCTTGCCCGCGACGGTCGACGCGTCCTCTTCTTGCTGGCCCCAGCCGGACGTCGCGGGCTGGTGCGCGCTCGGCGGATGATCGACGCGGAAGATCGTGTTGCCGATCTCGACCCGATCGCCGTGGTGGAGCTGGCAGCGGCCGTCCTCGAGGCGATCGTTGATCAGCGTGCCGTTACCCGAGCCGTTGTCCTGCACGACCCACGCGGTGCTGTCCCAGTGCAGCACCAGGTGCTTGCGCGACACCGCGATGTCGGTGAGCACGACGTCGTTGTCGACGGCGCGGCCGATGCGGACGTCGTTGCCGCCGCGCAGATCGAAGACGCGGCCCTGATCGCTGCCCGCGATCACCACCAGCTTGCCGGTCGCGGCGGGATCGGCGGCGGCGGTCGGCGGCACCAGCTGCAGCGGTGGCAGCGGCCGCGCCTGATCTTCGATCGTCGACTCCTCGACCACGGCGGTGCGCTTGCTGCCCGACTGCTCGGCGACGGTGGTGCCGTCCTCCCACTGCTCCTCCATCGACGACGCGGCGATCGGGGTCGGCATCTCGTCGGGCGGCAGGCCGCGCGGCTCGGGTTCGATCGTGGTGCGATCGTCCTCGAGGTCGTCGAGGCCTCCGGACGCTGCGCCCCCAGGCAACACCGTCAGGTGCGCGGGTGCGCGTCCGGAATGGCCGGGAGCACGTGCCACGATCGAAATTCTACGGGGGTACAGCGCGCATTTCAACGACGGCAGAATTTACGTGCCCACCTGGACCTACGTTCGCGCCGCCGCCGCGCGCGTCGACGTGATACCAGATCGCATGCAGCTGGCGCGCATCGTCAACGGGAGCGCGCACGTGCCGATCGCCTTCGCGCCGTCGAAGATCGTCGGGATCGGGCAGAACTACCGCGCCCACGCCGCCGAGATGGGCAAGGGGATCCCCAGCGAACCGCTGATGTTCCTGAAGCCGGCCTCCGCGCTCCTCGCCGACGGCGGCGCCATCGAACGACCGACCGACTATCTCCGCGTCGACTACGAGGGCGAGCTCGGCGTGGTGATCGGTCGGCGCGCGCGCCACGTCAGCGTCGACGACGCGCTCGGCCACGTGCTCGGCTACGTCTGCGTGAACGACGTGACGGTGCGCGACCTGCAACACAAGGATGGGCAGTGGACGCGGGCGAAGGGCTTCGACACCTTCTGCCCGGTCGGCCCGGCGATCGTGAGCGGGCTGGATCCGCGCGACCTGACGATCACGACGCGGGTGAACGGCGCGGTGAAGCAGGACTCGCGGACGTCGGATCTGATCTTCGACGTCGCGACGTTGATCGCGTTCGTGTCGCGCCACATGACGCTCGAGGTCGGCGATCTGATCTCGACCGGGACGCCCGCGGGAGTCGGCAACCTCGCGGTCGACGATCTGGTCGAGGTCGAGATCGAGGGCATCGGCATCCTGCGCAACCGGGTGGTCGCGGCGCGATGAACGAGCTGGTGCTCGGCCTCGGCGGCAACCTCGGCAGCGACGAGGCGCTGCTGGCGCGGTTCGACGACGTCGCCTCCGACTTCGCGCGGCGCGGCCGGGTCCGGACGTCGAAGGTCTACCGGGCCGCGGCGCTGGTCGAGGACGATCCGCCGTTCTTGAACGCCGCGATCGCGATCGGCTTCGACGACAAGCCCGAGCCCGACGCGCTGCTCGCGGCGATCCACGCGCTCGAGAAGAGCCACGGCCGCCGCCGCGAGGTCGAGAAATACTGGGGGCCGCGCACGCTCGATCTCGACGTGCTGGTGTGGGGCCGCCGCGAGCTGCGCACGCCGACCCTGCGCATCCCGCATCCGCGCGCGCATCAGCGCAGCTTCACGCTGCGGCCGATGATCGATCTGCTCGGCGGCGACTTCGTCATCCCCGGGCATCACGAGACGCTGGCGTGGCTGGTGCAATCGGCGGCGCCGACGATCGAGCCGACCGACTACGCGATCGTCGTCGCGCACACGTCGTCGCCAGTTCTCTGATCCCCGCGCCACCACCGCCGCACCTGCTCGATCGACGACGTCCGCGGCAGGCCGGTCGGCAGCGCGTCGAGGAGGTGGCGGCCGTACCCACGGGCGACCACGCGCGGATCGAGGATCGCGACGATGCCGCGATCGTCCTTGCGGCGGATCAGGCGGCCGAAGCCCTGCTTCAAGGCGATCGCGGCCTGCGGGAGCTGCAGCTCGACGAACGGATCGCCGCCGCGCGCTGCGACCGCCTGGGCCCGCGCGGCGTTGAGCGGATCGGTGTGGGGCGCGAACGGCAGCTTGTCGATCACGACCAGGGACAGGGCGTCGCCGGGCACGTCGACGCCCTCCCAGAACGAGCCGGTCCCGAGGAGGACCGCGCCGGGGGTGGCGCGGAAGCGATCGAGCAGCATCGCCCGCGGCGCGTCGCCCTGGCGCAGGATCGGGAACGGCAGCTTGGCGAGCAGGCGCGCCGCGGCGTCGAGCGCGCGGTGGCTGGTGAACAGCAGGAAGGCGCGGCCACCGGTGATCGCGCACAGCTCGGCGGCGCGCGCCGCGACCTCGGGCGGCAGGCCGTCGCCGCTCGGCGCGGGTAGATCGTGAGGCACATAGAGCAGCGCCTGGCGGCGGTAGTCGAACGGCGACGTCACCGCCAGCTCGTCGACCTCGTCGGTGATGAGGCCGAGCCGCTGCCGCGTGTACCCGAAGCCGGCGGCGGTCGCGAGCGTGGCCGACGTGAAGATCGCGGTGGCGGCGCCATGCACGACGTGGCGGCGCACCAGATCGGCGACCGCGATCGGCGCGGCGGCGAGGGTGGTGGCGTGGCTGCGCGACTCGCCCCAGTAGACGTGGGCGCGCTGGCGCTGCTCGGCGAGCTCGGCCAGATCGTCGCGGGCCTGGCGGCAGCGGCGCGCGATCGACGCGATCTGCTCGCGGCGCGCCTGATCGTGCTCGGACTCGTCGTGCTCGGGCGGCGGCGGCATCGCCTCGAGATCGCAGGCGCGGGCCAGCTCCTCGAGGGCGCTGTCGAGGGCGAACCAGGCGTCGCGGCGCGGCCCGGCGCCGAGCAGCTCGGGCGGCAGGACGACGCGGCCACCGTCGGCGGCGAGGGCCTGCAGCGCCCGGCGGGCCTCGCCGAAGAACGCGGCGCTCGCGCGCTCGACGTCGGCGATCACGGCGGCGTGGCCCGACGCGAACAGGCCACCGCCGGCTGCGAGGTGGGCGTCGCGCACCAGCGCGCCGAGGCGGCCGTTGGTCATGCGCACGCCGAAGTGCTCGGTCGCGACGTCCTCGAGCTGGTGGGCCTCGTCGAAGATCACGGCGTCGTGCTCGGGCAAGACCCGCGCGCCCGGATGCGCGGTGCGCAGCGCGAGGTCGGCGAAGTAGAGGTGATGGTTCACCAGCACCAGGTCGGCCTTCTCGGCGGCGCGGCGCGCTTGCGTCACGAAGCAGCGCTCGAAGTGCGGGCAGCGCGGCCCGAGACGGGTCTCGGGCGTGGTCGTGACCTCGGCCCAGATCGGCGCCGACTCGGCGAGCGCCTCGACCTCGGCGCGATCGCCGGTCGTGGTCTCGGCGACCCACGCCAAGAGCGCGTCGAGATCGGCCTCGACGGCGGCGGGCCGCGTCCCCGGGATCACGGTCTGGCGCAGCTCGGCGAGCTTGCGCTTGCAGACGTAGTTGCCGACCCCCTTCAGCGCGACCGCGACGAACGGCTTGCCGACGATCGCGCGGAGCAGCGGCAGATCGTGGCGCACGATCTGATCTTGCAGCGCCCGGGTGCCGGTCGACACCACGACGCGCTTGCCCGACTCGAGCGCGGGCACCAGGTACGCGAGGGTCTTGCCGGTGCCGGTCCCGGCCTCGACCAGCAGCGCGCGCTCGTCGGTGAGGGCGGCGCTGACCGCGGCGGCCATGCGGCGCTGCTCGGGGCGATCCTCGAAGTGCGGGATCGCGGCGGCGAGGCTGCCGCCGGGCGCCAGCGTCTCGCTCATCCCCGCGACGCCTTCTCGTCGTGGCCGCTGACGCCGAAGCGGCGGCCGAGCTCGCGCCAGACGTCGGCGGCGGCCACGTCGCGGGCGGCGAGACCGACCATGACGTGGAAGATCAGATCGGCGGTCTCGTGGACGATCTTGGCGCGCGGCGCGGCCTCGTCGGCCAGCTCGGCCGCGAGCTCGCCGTGCTCCTCGGCGATCTTGCCGAGGATCTTCGCGACGCCGCCGTCGAGCAGCGACCGGGTGTAGCTCTTGGTCGCGGTCGCGGCCTTGCGGGCGTCGATCACGGCGGCGAGGCGATCGAGGACGTGGATCGCGGGCGCGCCATCGTCGTCGTCGTCGTCGTCGCGGTGGAAGAAGCACGCGGTCGCGCCGGTGTGGCAGGTCGGTCCGGCCGGACGCGCGCGCACCAGGATCGCGTCGCGATCGCAGTCGACCCGCAGCTCGACGACGCGCAGCGTGTGGCCCGAGGTCTCGCCCTTCTTCCACAGCGCGCCGCGCGATCGCGACCAGAAGTGCACGGCGCCGGTGTCGCGCGTGAGCTGCCACGCCTCGGCGTTCATCCACGCCAGCATCAGCACGGTGCCGACATCGGCATCCTGCACGATCGCGGGCGCCAGGCCGCGGTCATCCCAGGCGGGCTCGG
>JAYTAJ010000284.1:0-1913 GCA_043737575.1 Myxococcales bacterium
CAGATCCTCGGGCTGGTCGGAGTACTTGTGGTGGTTGCGGTGGTGCGCGGCCCACCACAGCGGGCCCTTCTGCGTCGAGATCACGCCGAGCAGCGCGAACCCGAGCTGACCGGCGCGGCTGGTCTTGAAGGTGCGATGCGAGAAGTAGCGGTGGTAGCCGGCGGTGATGCCGAACATCCGCACCGCGTACGACGCCATGCCGATCGCGAAGCCGGTCCACGACCAGCCGAACCACACCAGGCCGCCGACGGCGATCGCGTGGACGCTCCAGTACGGGATGGTGTCGATCCAGCGGACCCGATCGGCGGTGACGGCAGGCGACGACATCACGCGCAGCCTACGCGATGCCGATAACGCAGTCGGCCACGACCGCACCAGCTTGTGTCGTCGAGCGCGTGACCAGATCCTGACAGTTCCGGCCCGGCGGTCGAACCACACCGCCTCGGCCTCGATTGGCGGCGCCCTGGTTCGACCGTGTAGACTCATTGCCCCCTTCGCATGCCGACGCCGTTTCGCTCCGAGCACACCTTCCGCGCGTCGTCGCGCGCGATCGTGTTCGCGGTGTACTTCGATCCGGCGCACCGCGACGAGCAGGATCGCCGCGTCGAGGTCGCGCGCCGCGACATCCTCGAGGACGTCGACGGCCCCACCGAGCGGCGCCGCACCAGCCGGGTGTTCCCGCGCCGCCAGCTGCCGGCGATCGTCCGCGTGCTGGTGAAGGGCGACCTGTCCTACGACGAGACCATCGTGTGGACCAAGGCCGACGACACGATCGACTTCGACATCCAGCCGCGGCTGTTCGACGGTCGGGCCCAGATCGTGGCGCGCTACACGCTGCGACCGGGAGGCCCGCGGGAGGTTCGCCGCATCTACGAGGGCACGGTCGCGGTCGCGGCGCGGCTGGTGGGCCCGCGCATCGAGCGCGCGATCATCGACGACATGAGCCGTTCTCTGGTGATCTCCGCCGCCTGCACCCAGGAGTTCGTCGACCGCGCCGAGGTGGTTTCGTGATCGCCGACCAGCCGCGATATACTGCGGCGGTGATCTGGCCGCGCGCGCCGGGCAGGGACGAGCGGTGACCGCCCCGGTGACCGCGCTGCGCGATCGCACGCTTGGCGACTTCCAGCTCCTCGCCAAGCTCGCGACCGGCGGCATGGCGGAGATCTTCTTGGTGCGACGGACCGGCGACGGCCCCGACGCGCCGATGCAGGTGATCAAGCGGATCCTGCCGCACCTCGCCGACGACGAGCACTTCGTCGCGATGTTCCGCGACGAGGCGGCGCTGGCGTCGCAGCTGGTGCATCCGAACATCTGCCGCGTGCATCAGCTCGGGCAGGCCGACGGCGGCGCGTTCATCGTGATGGAGTACCTGCACGGCGTCGCGCTGTCGCGGCTGTTGTCGCGGCTGTCGAAGCGCCGCCAGTTCCTCGACGTGCGGGTGGTGGCGGGGCTGACGGTGCAGGCGTGCGCCGGGCTGCACCACGCCCACGACGCCCGCGGCCCCGACGGCCATCCGCTCGGCGTCGTCCATCGCGACGTGTCCCCGCCCAACATCCTGGTGACCGGCGACGGCGTGGTGAAGCTGCTCGACTTCGGCATCGCCAAGGCCCGCGGCGCCAGCTCGAAGACCCGGACCGGGACGGTGAAGGGCAAGAACGCGTACATGTCGCCCGAGCAGATCCTCGGCAAGCCGCTCGATCGTCGCAGCGACGTGTTCGCGCTGGCGGCGGTGATGTACGAGCTGTTGTCGGTGCGGCGGCTGTTCCACCGCGACAGCGACTTCCTGACCTTCAAGGCGATCACCGAAGAGGCGATCCCCGACATCCGCGATCGCCGCTCGGATCTGCCGGCGTCGCTGGTCGCGGTGCTGACCCGCGCCCTCGCCCGCGATCCCAACGCGCGCTACGCGACCG
>JAYTAJ010000285.1:0-1913 GCA_043737575.1 Myxococcales bacterium
GATCGTGATCGAAGAGGAACGGTGGCGTCTTGCCCGCGCGCGAGTACGAGACGTTCCACTTGTGGCGATCGTGGTTCGCGATCCAGGAGTCGAAGACGACGATCGCCGCGGTCAGACGATCCCGATGTCGCCCTCGGGACTCCGCACGAGCGCGACGGGTGGCACGGGCAGCCCGAGCACGACGGCGAGCCTCGCCACGATGTACTCGTTGGGCACGAGGTACGGCGACCTCGGGTTGTTGAACTTCGCGATCGCGCCGATGGTGCAGAGCTCGGCCTCGTTGACCCCTTCGCCAACCGCGCCGTCCCAGCTCAGCACCTCGAAGATCACGGCGCGATCTTCAGCGCCTGGGTTCCACCTCGCAAGTTTCCGGCTTACGGAGCCGCGGGGGCGACGACGAGCGGGGCGAGGGGGAGGGTGGCGAGCCAGTCGGCGGGGAGAGGATCGGGGGCGAGCCAGCGGGACCAGGCGGCGGGAGGGAGGATGACGATCTGGCGATCGTGGTACGGCGCGACGACGGGGCCGGGCGCGGTGGTGAGCATGGTGAAGCGCTCGTCGGGGCCGCGGCGCCAGATGCCCGCGATGCAGAACCAGGGGGCGTCGGGGTGGGTGAAGCGCCAGCGAGTTTTTGGCGAGCGGGTGCCGGTGAACTCGAAGAACGACGTGGCGGGGATGAGGCAGCGGTGGTGATCGAAGGCGCGACGTTCGGAGCGGACGTTGATCACGGGGCCGGCCTTGGGGCGCGCGGGCGCGAAGCCCCAGCGGCGCAGGACCAGCTCGAGGCCGCCGTCGCCGCGACGCACGATGGGGGCGACGTCGGTGGGCCGCACGGTGTCGGCGGCGGCGAAGATCGGCGGCGCGGCGGCGAGGGGTAGCTGCTGTGCCTCGAGCATCTCGACCAGCACGGAGGCGTTGCCGCGGGTCTCGTACGAGTTGCACATGCGTCGCGAAGCGTGGCGGCGAAGGCGGCGGCTGTCGACGATCGGTAACGGCGGGAACGCAATCCGGACGCAAAGAACGTGAGGAATTGTCTCCGGTTCCCGGGGCGTTGCGTTGTCTCGCCTGCGTTCGCGGCGGTAGCATCGCTGCGCGCGCATGGCCGATCTCCAGAGTCTCCTCGTCACGCTCGACAGCGATCCCGATGATCCCCAGGCGCTGCCGGCGCTGACCGCGGTGACGGAGGCGGCGCGGGCCGGTCTCAATCCGACGGCGATCGCGGTGCTCGCGCAGCTGCGGAAGCGGTTCCGCGATCGCGGCCGCGCCGACGTCGCGCTGCGGCTGCTCGACGCCGAGCTGGCGGGCGGTGGCGGCGCGGCGCGGCGGGCCGAGCTGTGGAGCGAGAAGGGCCAGATCCTCGACGAGGATCTGCTCGACGAGGCGAGCTCGACGGCGTGCTTCCAGCAAGCGCTGGCCGAGCATCCGGGCGACGAGGCGGCGGCGGACGCGCTGGCGCAGCTGACCTTGGCGCGCGACAACTGGCAGAAGTTCGCGGCCAAGTACGTCGACGAGGCGAAGGCGTCGACCGATCGCCAGCTGACGACGGCCTTGTATCTTTCAGCGGCGGAGACCTTCGCGCGCTACGCGCCCGAGCGGCCGGAGGTCGAGGAGTACCTGCGCAAGTCGCTGGCGGCGGATCCGCGGACGCGGCGCGCCAGCGCGCACCTCGAGCGGCTGCTGGCGCGAGCGGGGCGGTGGCAGGAGCTGGCCGACGTGCTGGCGGCGCGGGTCGATCACGCGAGCGACAAGGAGGAGCGCGTCAACGCGCTGCTCGCGCTGTCGGAGGTCACGCGGGTCCCGCTGGCGCAGCCGGAGCGCGCCCTCGAGCACCTGAAGAAGCTGATCGCGACCGATCCGGCGCAGCCGTACGCGCTGCGCGTGCTCGGCGATCACTTCCAGCAGAGCGAGAACTGGCA
>JAYTAJ010000286.1:0-4496 GCA_043737575.1 Myxococcales bacterium
TTCTTCCTGTACTACGATCCGATCGATCTGCTCGCGCCCGAGATCCAGGCGCGGTGGAAGGTCCCGGCCGAGCAGGATGCGATGATCGCCGACGCGATCGCGGGCGCGGTCGCGGCCGGCGCGTCGTCGGCGCCTGCCAGCGCGATCCGGTAGTCCGTCAGTACGGCGCGGCGCCGAGCTTGACGCGAGCGATCAAGGCCTGGAGCTGCGCGATCGTCGCGTCGTCGGGATCGACGATGCGCACGCCGAAGCCGGTCGGCGCGACCTCGGCCTCGGGGCTGCCGGGCTCGACCACGCGGGCGACGACGACGTTGAGCGAGATCGTCTGATCGAAGTCGAACAGCTCGATGTGCAGCGTCGAGCCGGCGCGGAACGGGTACGAGCGCGCGACGCGGGTGTAGAGGAACAGCCCCGAGCGCGACAGGTCGCGGACCCGGAACACCAGCTCGGTGTCGCCGGCGGCGGCCCGGACGAAGGCATCGAGTTGGACGCGCTCGCCGTCGCGTGGGGTCGCCGCCATCGATCGAGCCTACCACCTCGACCGTCCGTAGAACTGGCCCCGGCGCCGTGGTAGAAGCAGCAGGGAGCCGACCTGCGCATGGACGTTCGCTGCGAGAAGTGCCAGACCGAATACGAGCTGGATGAGGCACGCCTCAAGCCAGGTGGGGTCACGGTCAAGTGCACGACCTGCGGCCACATGTTCAAGATCCGCAAGCGGTCGCCGACCCAGAGCGGGATCCCGGCGCGTCCGGTCACCGCGAGCGGCGCGCCGCCGGTGCGATCGCGCACCACGCCCGAGCCGCGCGCGACGCCCGAGCCGCGTGCTCCTGAGCCGCGTGCGCCCGAGCCGCGCGTGGCTCCCGAGTCGAGGAGGCCGACCGGCGCCGAGCTGCGCGGCACCGTGCCCGAGGCGCGGGCCCAGACCGGATCGGGGCCGGTCAGCGGACCGATCGGCGACGGCGAGCGCAACTGGATCATCCGGCTCGACAACGGTGAGACCCGCACCTGCCGCGAGCTGAACGCGCTGCAGCAGTGGATCATCGCCGGGCAGGTGTCGCGCGAGTCGATGATCTCGCGCAGCGGCAAGACCTGGAAGCGGCTCGGCGACATCGCCGAGCTCGCGTCGTTCTTCATCCTCGCCGAGGAGGCGCGGCAGTCGCGGTCGACCCGCGAGTCGGGATCGATCACGCCGCCGCGGCTGCCCGCGGTGTCGATCGAGTCGCGCCCGACCATGGCGGGCATCGGCGCGGTGAAGCCGCCCGAGCGCGAGACCGTCGTCGAGCCGATCCGCGCGCCGAAACTTGCGCCAGGGACCCTGACGGTCCCTGGCGGGAACCAACCTCGCCTCGCGCCGCAGCCGTCGGTGCCCGCGGTGCTGGCGTTGCCGCCGCTGCCGCAGCTTGCGCCAGGGACCCTGACGGTCCCTGGCGGGAACCCAGCTGCGCGCGCGGCGACGCCGATGCCGCCGCCGCCGCCGCCGCTCGCGGTCCCGCCGCCGCAGCACCAGCGCTCGACCGGCGCGTGGGCCAGCGACGCGATCGCGCCGCTCGCCGAGCCCGAGGGCGGACCGATGGGTGGCGGGCCGATGCGGCCGGGCGCGTCGCCGCAGCCGGCGAGCGGGTTCGGTGGCGACACCTTCGGCGGCGTCGTGCGCCCGATGGCCACCAGCGACGTCGCCTTCGCGGGCGGCGGTCGCATCGGCCCCGGCGAGTCCGACGGCTACGATCCGTTTGCCGATCCGAACCGCAAGCGCGGCGCCGGCATGTGGATCGCGCTCGGTTCGCTGGTCGTGATCGGCGCCGCCGCCGCGATCATCTACTTCGTGTTCCTGCGCGCGCCCGAGAAGGCCAAGGTCGCGACCGATCCGTTGACCGAGGTCGCCGACGGTGGCGCGCTGGCGGTCGGGTCCGACGGCGGCGCCCCGCTCGACGGCGCCGCGGCCGCCGCGATCGATCTGATCGAGGAGGCCCGCACCCAGCTCGGCCGCGACGCCGCACCGTCGCTGATCGCCGCCGAGAAGGCGCTCGCCACCGCCAACCAGCTCGACGCGATCGCGCTCGGCATGCGGGCCCGGCTGCTGACCGCGCAGGCCCAGATCATCGAGGACGAGGCCAGCTTCACCGCCGACACCCAGACCGCCGAGAAGATCCGCCGCGACGCCAAGAAGCTCACGCTCGACGCGCTCGCGCTGGCGCAGCGATCGATCAAGGCCGGCGGCGCGGCCGGTGCGGTGCTCGGCAACGTCGCGATGGCCGACGTGCTGCGGCTGCAGGGCAAGCCGTACAAGGACCTCGCGCGCTACCTCGACGCCGCGAAGCAGGGCAAGCCGAGCCCCGCCGACGCCCGCGAGATCTCGCTGGTCTCGGCGCAGATCGCGCTGCGCGACAAGGACCTGGCGCAGGCCGCGAACCTGGTGAAGCAGCTCGACAGCGGCGACGGTGCCCTCGAGACCTCGGGCGACGTCCGCGCCCGCTGGCTGGCGGCGCGCCTCGCGTTCGCCACCAAGAAGACCGACGACGCCCGCATCGCGAGCGACACGATCATCGGGCTGCAGCCCGATCACGCCGGCGCCAAGGCGATGCTCGCGAAGGTCAGCGGCGTCGAGGCCAGCGATCCGATGCCGCCCGAGCTCGGCGCCGGCAGCGGCTCGGGCTCCGGCTCCGCGGGATCCGGCAGCGGATCCGGCAGCGGATCGAGCACCGGCTCGTCGACGATCGTGGTGCCGTCGGGCGGCGACAGCTACGACAAGCTGGTCGCGAAGGGCGACAAGCTCGCCGAGGTCGACTGCGGCCAGGCGATGCAGTACTACGCCAAGGCGCTCGACGAGAAGCCCGCGGGCGTCGAGGCGCTGATCGGCACCGGCTACTGCCACATCGACGCCAAGGCGTTCTCGTCGGCGCAGTCGAAGTTCCGCACCGCGCTCGCGCTGTCGCCGCGCAACAAGGACGCGCTGCGCGGCGTCGCCGAGGCGTACCAGCAGCAAGGCCGCAGCGATCTCGCGATCGAGGCCTACAAGCGCTACCTCGAGATCCATCCCGACGACGACCGGGTCAAGCGTCAGATCGAGCGCCTCGGTGGCGGTGGGGCGAGCCCGCCGACCCCGCCCGATAGCGGCACCGGCCCCGCCACCGATCCGCCGCCCGATCCGCCCAAGGACCCGACGCCGACGCCGGCGCCGCCGACCGAGCCTGCGAAGTCTGAAACGCCGCCGACGACTCCGTGATCGCCGCGCGCAATCCTGGAAGGAGCGTCATGGTGAAGTCGATCGTCGCAGTCGTGGTCGCGTGGGCCTTCGCTTCGGGCTGCAAGTCCGATGCGCCGCCGTCGTGGTCGAAGCCAGCCGAGGATCCGTGGGCCGCCAGCGGCGCGGCCGCGGCCACGGACTCGACCCGCGACGAGGAGTCGAGCAGCCCGACCTTGCCCGGCCTCGGCGACCCGATGACGATCATCAAGAATGTCGTCGAGAACCTCCGCAAGCCCGGCCCCTACGAGGCGCCCGAGTCGAGCCCCGGCTTCGACGCCGCGCAGTCGCACTACGGCGTCCTCACGCTGGCCGGCTCGATCGGCGAGCTCGAGAGCTTCTCGTGGACCGGCAGCGACGACGTCCTGCCGATCCGCGAGCTGGTCGCGCGCCTCGACGTGCTGGCGAAGGACGCCAAGCTCGCCGGCCTGGTGCTGCGGGTCGACGGGCTCGGCGGCTCGCTGCCCGATGTCGACGAGGTCCGCCGCGCCTTCGCGGCGTGGCGCGCCGCCGGCAAGCGCCTCTACTGTCACACCGAGGGCGCCGACAACTCGACGTACCTGCTCCTGACCGGCTGCGAGACCATCGGCCTGGCGCCGACCGGCGGGATCGTGGTGAGCGGCCCGGCCGCGATGCCGGTCCACCTGAAGGGCCTGCTCGACAAGCTCGGCGTCACCGCCGACTTCCTCCACGTCGGCGCGTACAAGGGCGCGGCCGAGCCGCTGACCCGCGATCGACCGTCGCCCGAGATGCAGGAGGTGATCGGCGCGATCCTCGATCAGCACTACACGACGATCGTCGCGATGATCGTCGACGGTCGACCCCGGCTCACCGCCGACGGCGTGAAGGCGCTGATCGACACCGCGGTGTTCACCTCCGATCGCGCGCTCGCGGCCGGGCTGGTCGATCGGGTCGAGCCGTTCGAGCAGTTCCGCGATGGCCTGCTCGCGGGCGCGGCGTGGACCAAGGTCAAGCTGGCGGCCGAGGACGATCAGAGCCAGGCGATGATCAAGCTGGCGCGCTTCGTCGGCGCGGTGCCGACCGTGCGCTCGACCGACGATCACGTCGCGCTGGTCTACGCGGTCGGCGACGTCGTGGACGGCGGCGGTGACGGCATCCTCGGGGCCCGCGCCGAGATCGCGTCGCGCACGCTGGTGCCGACCCTGCGCGTGCTCGCCGCCGACGATCACGTGAAGGCGGTCGTCCTCCGGATCGACTCGGGCGGCGGCAGCGCGCTGGCGTCGGAGCTGATCTG
>JAYTAJ010000287.1:0-4494 GCA_043737575.1 Myxococcales bacterium
CGAGGCGGGGTGGATCGTCGTCGAGCGCAAGGCGCCGCGGCGAAGGGCTACTGCCTGTAACTCGAGGCGAGGCAACGCAGCGATCGGCGACGAGACGCCCCGGATCGTAGATGCGATTTCGGACGCGGTGCACTAGGCTGCGGCATGCAACGCCTCGCGCTGGTCGTCGTCCTCCTCGGGTCCGGGTGCGGAGGCCAGGCCACCGCGCCGACCACCGCGCCGCCGCGCGACGAGCCACCCGCGGTGGTCACGCTGAAGGCGCTGCAGAACGGCGACCGCGCCTGCTACGTCATCGTCGAGAGCGACCACGGCGAGCAGTCGATCGCGGGCTCGTTCGAGCTGTGCCCGGGCGGCGCCCAGGACGCGACCGCGTTGATCGGCAAGCCGATCAGGTTCACGACCGAGCGCGCCAACGTGGCCGCGGCGTCGTGCGAGGGCAACCCCGAGTGCTCCGACAGCGATGAGGTCGATCTGGTGACGTCGATCTCGGCCGCGCCGTGACGACGACGACGCCGCGTCCGCCCCTGCCGCGCGAGGTGGTCGTCCTCGGCTGGGTCTCGTTCTTTGCCGACGTCTCGTCGGAGATGATCTATCCGCTGCTGCCGCTGTTCGTCGTCGGGACGCTCGGCGCCTCGGCGACCTCGCTCGGCTGGGTCGAGGGCGTCGCGCTGGCCGTGGTCGCCGCGCTCACCGCGGTCACGGGCTGGCGGAGCGATCGCGTGCGCCGGCGGGTGCCCTACGTGCGGCTCGGCTACGCGCTGCCCGTGCTCGGCAAGGCCGTCGTCGCCGCGGCGGTGGTCTGGCCGATGGTGTTGCTGGGCCGCGCGATCGATCGCCTCGGCAAGGGCATCCGCTCGAGCCCACGCGACGCGCTGATCGCCGACAGCGTCGCGGCCGCGGATCGCGGGCGGGCCTTCGGCCTGCATCGGGCGATGGACACCGCGGGCGCGCTGGTCGGCGTGCTGCTCGCCGCGGCGCTCCTGTGGTGGCTGACGCCGTCGTCGCAGCACGCCTCGGCTCCTGACGCCTGGGCCTTCCGGATCGTCTTCATCGTCGCGGCGGCGCTGAGCATCGTGTCGGCGGCGCTGACGTTCTTGCTTCGCGAGGTGCCGCGCCCCGCCGCGGCGGAGCCGACCGCCGCGACCGATCGATCGAGCCTGCCGCGATCCTACTGGGTGGTCGTCGCGGTGATGATCTTGTTCACGCTCGCGAACAGCAGCGACACGTTCCTCCTGCTGCGCGCGTCGGATGTCGGCGTCGCACCGTGGCAGGTCGTGCTGGCGTATGCGCTCTACAACATCGTCTACGCCGCGGTGTCGTATCCGGCCGGGGTGGTGTCGGATCGCCTCGGGCGGTGGCGCGTGATCGGCGTGGGCTGGGCGATCTATGCGGCGGTCTACGCGGGCTTCGCGGTGACGGGCGCGGCCGGGGTGTGGCCGCTGTTCGCGACCTACGGCCTCTACATGGCGCTCACCGATGGCGTCGGCAAGGCGCTGGTCGCCGACCACGCGCCCGCGGCGCGGCGTGGCACGGCGCTCGGGATCTTCTACCTGGCGAACGGCGGCGCGGCGGTGGTCGCCAGCGTGGTGGCGGGGCTCCTGTGGGATCGCGTCGACCACGCCGCGCCGTTCTGGCTCGGCGCGATCGGCGCCACCATCGCGCTGGTGTGCTTGCCCTTCGCGGCCCGCCTCGCGCAGCGCTCGCGATGATCAGCTCGGGGCGATCGCGCTGCGGCGCTGCTTGATCTGCGCCTCCTCGCGCTCGAGCTCGGCGAACGGATCGGCCGAGTTCTCGAACTGCAGGATGCCGAGCTCGGCGAAGCGCACCCGCTGCCGCTCGCTCAGCAGATCCATCTTCTTGATCGCCGGGACGATCTTCGCGAACAGCATCTGCCGGAACAGGATCTGGCCCTGGTTGTTGAGCGCGATCGCCATGCAGTCCTTGACCGGCAGGCCGACCTTCTCCCAGACCTCCTGGAACAGGAAGCGATCGCGCATGAGGCGCGCCGCCTCGTAGACGAAGTCCTCGCGCTCGGTGCGCACCGACTCGGGCTGATCGCGGTAGTAGTCGCGCAACGACAGCACGCCGAACGCGACGTGGCGGGCCTCGTCGCCCATGACGTACGCGGTGAGATCGCGGAGCAGCGGCTCGGGGGTGTTGGCGCGGATCATCCCGAACGCGGCGAGGGCGAGGCCCTCGACCATGATCTGCATGCCGAGGAACTTCATGTCCCAGCGCGAGTCCTTGAGGATCATGTCGAGCAGCGTCTTCAGGTGCGGGTTGCACGGGTACGCGAAGCCGACCTTCTCGTGCAGGTAGCGATTGTAGACGTCGACGTGGCGGGCCTCGTCGACGACCTGGGTCGCGCCGTAGAGCTTCGAGTCCAGATCGGGGACCGCGTCGACCAGCTGGGCGGCGGCGAGCAGCGCGCCCTGCTCGCCGTGGAGGAACTGCGACAAGGTCCACGCCGAGGTCTCGATGTTGATCGCGACCTTCTCTTTGGCCGACATCTTGTCCCAGATCTGCGAGCCATACAGCGGCAGCAGTGCGTCGGGCCCCATCGGCTTCTCGAGATCGGGGTTGAGGTGCCAGGGCAGGACCTCCTCGGAGATCCACTGGCCGTGCTTGGCCTTGGTGTACAGGTCGCGCAGCTTCTCGCGGGTGTCCTGATAGCCCCAGGTGTAGGTCACGTTGAGGATCGTCTCCAGGGTCTCGGTGAGCGCGGGCGCGGCCATGGTTCCTCCAAAAGTGAAACTAATTTCAGTTTGCTCGCGGTCGTGGACACCGTCAAGGACAAATCCGCGGCGCAGGTCGGCTACGCTGCGACAGCGATGAGTCGTTCCGCGAGCGCGCAGGCCCGGCCCGAGGCGGTGTTCACCGATCCTCGGCTGCCGCAGTTCCCGCAAGAGCGCGCCCGCCGCACCTACGAAGCGCTGATCATCGCCGCGACCAAGGCCTTCACCGCCGAGGGGTACGACGCGACCGGCACGCCCGACATCGCGCGGCGGGCCCGGGTCTCGGTCGGCACGTTCTATCGGTACTTCGACGACAAGAAGCAGGTGTTCGTCGAGGTGTCGCGGCGCCACCTCGCGGCCGGCTACGCGCAGATCATGGATCGCCTCACCGCCGAGCGGTTCGTCGGCAAGGCCCGGCGCGCGACGATCGCCGAGGCGATCGACGTCCTGTGCGCGCACTCGGCGCAGTTCCCCGCGATGCAGCGGGTGTTCGTCGAGATGTCGCTGCGCGATCCCGAGGTGGCGCAGCTGCGGCGCGCGTTCGACGAGCTGGCGTGCGATCGCCTGACCGCGCTGATCGCGGCGATCACGCCGCGCGCGGTGGTGCCGGATCCGACGGCGACGGCGTGGGTGCTCTACATCGCGGCGGTCGAGTGCGCGGCGGCGCTGGCCGGGCTCCACGGTCCGGTCGCGGTGCCAGCCGCCGACGCCAAGGCCGCGCTCGGCGCGATGCTGGCGCGCGCGTTGTTTCCCGACGTCGAGGGCGCTACCTTCGCGCGATGAAGCGCGCCGCGTTCGTTCTGCTCGCCGTGATGGGCCTCGTTGCTTGCAAGAAGGAGGACGCGAAGCCGAAGCCGGCCGCGACCGCGCCGATCACCGCGGGCACGGTGCGCGCCGACGGCACGCGGCAGGTGCCGATCGCGGTGAAGACCGCGGGCTACGAGCCGGCGACCCTGCAGGCGAAGGCCAACGAGAAGCTGGTGCTGGTGTTCACCCGCGTCGAGGACACCGAGTGCGGCGCCCAGGTGAAGGTCGCCGACGGCAAGGTCTACGATCTGCCGCTCAACACGCCGGTCGAGATCGCGGTGACCGCGCCGGCGTCGGGCCAGCTCGCCTTCGCGTGCGGCATGGACATGATGGCCGGCTCCATCGTCATCAACTGATCACTTCAGCGCGAAGACGTTCACGAAGCAGGCGGGCACGGCCTTGCCGTCGGCCTTGTACGCGGTGTAGCGCCAGCCGCGGATCGCGCTGGACAGGCCCTTCGCGACGTCGCCGGTCAGCTTGATGATCGCGACCGAGGTGACCGCGCCGCCGGCGTCGATGCAGATCTTGGCGCTGACCCGGGCCGGCACTTCCTGGCCCGGCCGCGTGATCGTCGTGATGCGCGGCAGCTCGCCGCTCACGCGCTTCACCGCGTTGGGCGGGATCACCAGCGGCGGCCCGGTGCGCGGCGCGACGATCGCAGGCGTCGGCGGCGGGACCACGGCGGGCGTCGGCGGCGGGACCACGGCGGGGGTCGGCGGCGCGACCACGGCGGGCGCGACCACGGCGGGCTTGGTGGCGGCGGGGCGCGCGGTCTCGACCGGCGGCGCGACGGTGGGCGCGACGACGGTGGGCGCGGGCGGCGTCGCGGTGGGTGCGCTGGCGAACGGCGCGACGATGCCCGCGCTCGGCGCCCGGGATCCGGGCTGCACGGTGCCCTTGCCCCAGACTGGCTCGACGAGCGCGGCCGGACGCGCGGGCCGCGCCGCGATCT
>JAYTAJ010000288.1:0-1910 GCA_043737575.1 Myxococcales bacterium
GCGCTCCGCGACGCCCTCGATGACAAGCCGCTACGCGGCGACGCGATCGACGTCCCCGCTCACGGGCTGCGCTGGCTCGTCGCCAGCTTCTGAATCAAAAGAAGCCCTTCTGGTGAATCAAAAGAAGCCCTTCTGGTGAATCAAAAGAAGTAGTAGTGAACGCCGGCCGAGCCCGTCGCCTGCGCGTTGACCAGCACGCCGTCGGCGTCGGCGACGCCGAGCGTCAGGCCACCCGAGAAGCTGAGCGCGACGTTCGACGCGACGAACGCGCGGATCTGGAAGCCCGGCTCGATGAACACGAGCGTCAGGTTCTCGTCGACGCCCGGGGTCTCGTCGCCGATCAGGCCGATGCCAAAGCTGCCGCCGATGCCGAAGTCGGCCATCGCGGTCGAGTGCACGTGATAGAAGAACCGGCCGCCGAGCGCGACGTCGGTGTCGTCCTCGCCGCCGCCGTCGGCGAAGCCGAGGAAGCCGCCGAGGTGGAACTCGCCGAGGTCGTAGTTGGCCGACACGCCGCCGAGCAGCCCGTTGAGCTGGACTTCGCCGCCGACGCCGAGCGAGCCCTTGGAGCCGCCCGCCGACGCAGTGCCCGCGCCGAGCGCGACCAGACCGAGACCCAGGACGATTGCGAGGTTCTTCTTCATGGCGGCGAACATACATGCACGCCGCCGACTTTCAAGCGCACCACCGCCCGCATCGCACGCGCGCTGAATCACGTTAGGCTGCATACGTGCTGGCGCCCGAGCTGACGCTGACCGCGATCGATCCGCGCCACTGGCGCGCATGGATCGAGCTGCTCATCCCACCGCCGCTGCGCGATCGGCCGCGCTGGGCCCTGGCGATCGTCGACGGTGGCGTCGTCAAGCGCGTGGTCGTCGCCGGCTTCGGCGCCCGCGGCGCGATCGCCAACGTCGACGCGATCACGCTGCCACCGACCGCCGCGAACCTGCGCGCCGCCGCGAAGGCGCTCGGCGTCGGCGCGGTCGTCGTGCTCGACGCCACCGTGCTGCGCGACGTCGCCGCCGAGGTCGAGCGCGCGCTGTCGCTCGACGACGATCTCGTCGCGGCCGGGCTCGCGGTGCTGCGGGCGTGCAAGCAGCGCAGCGGTCACGGCGTGTGGAGCGAGCCACCGCTGCTCGATCTCTTGCCCGCGCCTGGCTACGACGCCCTGCAGCGCACGTTCGATCTGCTCGTCCCCGACGACACCGCGCTGTGCGTCTACGTGATCGCCGACGATCGCCGCTCGATCGTCGCGTCGATCATCGCGGTGAAGCGCGGCGGCGACCTCGCCGAGGTCACGACCCACGCCGCGATCGCCGACCTGATCTCCGAGGCCGCCCTCGCCCGCGACTGGTCCACCGCCCACAAGCGCGTCACCAGGGCGATCGGCGAGCGCCTCGCCCGGCCCGCGATCGCGGTGTTCCTCGAGCGCGCCACGATCGACAAGCTGATCGTCGGCCCGCCCGACACGCTCGGCCGCGAGCTCAACGCCCGCCGCGTGATCATCGAGCCGGCCCCGACCTGGCTGCTCGGGCTCCTCGGCGGCGCCACCGTCGCGGCGATGGCCCAGCGCGGCGCCGCGGCCCTCGCCAGCCTGCTACCGCCGAGCGCCCGGGCCCGCGCCACCGACCTCGCCGACCGGGCGCGCACCGCGATGCGCGAGTCGGGCGCCCATCCGTTCGCGCTGCTCGGCTTCGATCCGATCGCGCTGTGGATGACGATCCGCGCGTACTACGCGCCGAGGCGCGCCGCGAGCTCGATGCCCGCGCCGACCGAGCGATAGCCGTCGCCGCACCGCACGCAGGTCGACACCCCCGCGCCGTCGAAGCCGGGCAGGCGCTCGCCGCACCGACAGGCCCAGCCGATCCACCGCGCCGGGACGCCGACCACCAGCGCGTGCGGTTGCACGT
>JAYTAJ010000289.1:0-1910 GCA_043737575.1 Myxococcales bacterium
GGAACCACAGCGCCAGCTTGTCGCGCCACCGCGGCACCCGCGCGGTCAGCCGCGCCAGCCGGACCCACTCGACGAGGTTGGCCCACAGCGGGTCGCGCCGCGCGAGCGGCCGCACCGTGCCGTAGCGCGGCTCGGCGCCCTCGGCAGCGAAGGTCCCGAACCAGCGGTCCCACACGATCAGGATGCCGCCGTAGTTGCGATCGAGGTACGCGGCGTCGCGGCCGTGATGGACGCGGTGGTGCGACGGCGTCACCAGCACCCGCTCGAGCCCGCCGAGCCGACCGACCCAGCGGGTGTGCAGGACGAACTGATAGAGGCTGCTGAGCCCGCGCGCCGCGACGGTCATCGGCAGGGTCACGCCGACCAGCGCCAGCGGCAGGTAGAAGATCCAGCTGACGAACACCGAGCCCCAGCCGATCCGCAGCGCGACCAGCAGGTTGTACTGCTCGCTCTGGTGGTGGACCGCGTGGACGGTCCACAACAGGTTCACGCGGTGCATCGCGCGGTGGCTGACGTAGAACCCGAGGTCGGTCGCGACCATCACGAAGACCCAGGTCGCCACCGCGTCGGTCGGCAGGGTCACCACCGCGTAGCCGTCGAGGAAGCGGTGGATCGCGACGCCCTGCAGCACCATGATCGTGCCGAGGCCGAACGCGATCGCGCCGATCACGACGCTGTCGATCGAGTCCGACAGCGTGTAGCCGAGCCGCCCCGCCCGCGCTCCCCACGCCAGCTCGATCGCGATCGCGACCACGACGCCGGCGACGGCGAGGGCAGTCGGGCCATCGAGCATCCCGCGAGTGTAGGGCCTCGCGGGCCGGTCACGGATGCGTGGCGTAGCCGATCTGATCGTAGCCGTTGTACTGGGCGCTGCCGAAGTACCAGAGCCGCAGCGTGTCGCCGTCGCGCTGCGGCTGCCGAGCGGTCCTGACACGCCCGTCGTGCGATGATGCCCGACCGTCGAAAAAATCACCGGCCGATGTCGAGGACCGCCGATCGGCTCCGACTCCCCGCTGACACGCGCCCCATGGCGGGGCGCTCCACGAAAGGTTCCGACGATGAAGTATCTCCTGATGATGCACACGCCCTGCGACGGCCCGTACCAGGTCGCGAGCTGGCCCCAGCACGATCTCAAGGCGCACATCGCGTTCATGATGGGCTTCGCGCAGAAGCTCGGCGCGGCCGGCGAGCTGGTGGCGGCCGAGGGCCTCGACAGCCCCGATCAGGCCAAGCGGGTCCGCGCCGGCGACGACGGCAAGCCGATCACCGATGGCGTGTTCCCCGAGGCGAAAGAGTTTCTCGCGGGCTACTGGATCGTCGATGTCGAGACCGCCGAGCGGGCCTACGCGATCGCGGCCGAGGCGTCGGCGGCGCCGGGCCCCGGTGGCAAGCCGCTCAACC
Organism: Myxococcales bacterium; assembly: GCA_043737575.1. GTDB lineage: Bacteria > Myxococcota_A > Polyangia > Haliangiales > Haliangiaceae > UBA2376. The sequence continues at coordinate 1,402 of JAYTAJ010000289.1, forward strand.
TGTCGATCGAGGTGCGGCAGGTGATGAGCGGTCCGCCGCCCGATCTCCTCGCATGATCGAGCCGCTGCTGCGCGAGCTGGCGCCGCAGGTGCTGGGCGCGGTGCTCCGCCGCTTCCGCGACTTCGCGGCGTCCGAGGACGCGGTGCAAGAGGCGCTGATCGCCGCGGCGCTGCAGTGGCCGCGCGACGGCGTCCCGGCGCAGCCGCGCGGCTGGCTGATCCAGGTCGCGGCGCGGCGCATCACCGATCACGTCCGGGCCGAGACCGCGCGGCGCCGCCGCGAGGCGATCGTGGTCAGCCTGGTGCCGCCCGAGCACCAGCTCGCCATCGCCGCCGACGAGGCAGTGGTCGAGCACGACGACTCGCTCGACCTGTTGTTCATGTGCTGCCACCCGGTGCTGTCGCCGTCGTCGGCGATCGCCCTGACCTTGCGCGCGGTCGGCGGCCTGACGACCGCGGAGATCGCGCGCGCGTTCCTGGTGCCCGAGGCGACGATGGCGCAGCGGATCA
>JAYTAJ010000290.1:0-10333 GCA_043737575.1 Myxococcales bacterium
CGCCCACGTCAGGCCGCTCGGCGAGATCGAGAAGCGCGCGCGGCCGCCGACCGCGATGATGTTGCAGTCCTGGTAGAGGTACGGCACACCGCCGCCCCAGCCGCCGAGCGCGCCGCGGTAGTCACCCGCCGCGACGTAGATCGCGACCGCGGTCGCGCTGAGCGACGCGACGACCGACGCCATCGAGCGCTTGGCAGTCGCCCAACTCAGCCCGTCCGCGGCGTCGCTGCCCGTCGTCGAGAGGTAGCGCGTCGTCGCGGGCGTAATCATCCGCGCCGCGATGTCGAGCGACGCGTCGTAGTAGCCTTCGGCGGCGCGGTAGATCTCGAAGCTCGGCGTCCATGGGAACGTCGGTGGCACCGCGACCGGCTCGGGGCTGTCGCCGACGGTGATCGTGGTGAGCGAGACACGGCCCACCCAGCCCGGCGTGTACTCGATCGCCACGTCGTCGGCGTCGAGGCGCACCGTCTCGAGGAAGCTGATCTGCGCGATCGAGCCGCCCGGGATCGCGCCGGGGAACGGCGCCGTCAGCGCCAGCTCGTCGTAGCCCACGCCCGTGGTGACCGACGCGACCGCGACGTAGGCGATCGAGCCGTCGGCGTACTCGACCTGCAGACGCCGATGGGCCAGGCTCGGGAACCACTCGCCCGAGTAGTCCTCGACGACGCGTAGCAACGCGGTGGCGCCCGTCGGCTGCGTGTGGACGGTGAGGTCCGGGTACCACGTCGGGCGCAGGAACGCGCGTCGACGCCCGCGCGCTGCGGCGGCGAACGCCTTCCACCACTGACGATCCGCGGGGCCGGCGATCTTCCACATGCCCGCGCGTCGCTGCTTGGACCGCTCCCAGCTCGTCAGCGACGTGAAGGCGCCGCCGCTGTCGAGGAAGCGAACGCCGCCCATTGACTGCATGCCGACGACGCTGCCGTCGAGGAGCGGCCGACGATCCATGACGACGAAGCCGCCGAAGGTCGCCAACGCCGCGCCCGCGCCGCCGATCGCTCGCACCGTCGCTTGGCGCCCGCGGAAAGCCCACTGCCCCGCGTTCACCGCCCACCGCGATGTCTGCTCGCCGTCCTCGAGCCGGATGTCCTCGAGCGGATAGACGTGCGTGACGCCGGCCGGGTACGCGCCGCTGACCGGGCCTGTCCCGATCGTGACCGTCCCGCCTGCGACCGCGGTGATCGTGTCGCGGAATGACGCCGCGGGCCCGACGATCATCACGCGACGCCCGATGGCCAGCCAGTCGCAGTAGGTGGCGTCCACAAGCACCGTCGTCGAGGTGACCGCGGCGAGCGCGGCGACGGCCTCGTGGACGAGCGGCAGCTCGAACGTGCCGGCCGGGCCCGCGCTCAGGATCTGATCGATCGAGCGGATGTCGGCGTCGCCGAGGAAGAACGAGCCCGCGAACGACGCGCGCGGCTGCGAGATCGTCGACGCGCGCAGCTCGGTTCCGTCGTGCGCCTGCTGCACGTCGGTTCGCCACGACGTCACCCAGCGGAACGCGCCCGAGGGCAGGAGCAGCGGCTCGGTCACGACGACGACCCCACGCGGTTCTGGATCATCCCCGCGTACCGATCGAGGACGTTCATGATCACGCTGTGCCCGGCCGGGCTGTCGATCGCCGCCACGATCATGTTCGGGTCGACGCTGTTGATCATCGTGACCGGGACGATGGGCGCCGCCGCCACCGCGCTCGCGGGCGCCTGGCCGGGCTTCGAGACGGTGACGCGCTCGTTCGGCGTCGCGCGGAAGAACACGGGGACGCTGTCAGTTCCGCCGCCGCCGTTCGGCACGGTGAAGCCGCCGCCCGCGGCGAAGTTGCCACCGTTGAAGACGCCCGAGAGGAACTCGACCGGCGCGGACCCGGCGCCGAAGATCGACTTCGCGCCCTGCAGGAGCGCGAACTGGATCATCATCTTCGCGACGTTCACGGCCAGCTCGTTGGCGAGGTCGCCGAAGCTGCGCTTGCCCTCCATCGCCATCTCGAGGAAGCCGTTGGTCACGTCGCCGATCCGCTCGCCGAGGTCGGTGAACGCGTCGCCCTCGCCCGACTCGCCGGCCCGCTCGAACATTTGCGCCAGGCTGTCACCCGCCGTCTTGGCGCTCTGGCTGAGGCCTGCGACGTACTCGTTGTACTGCTTGAGCGACAACGCGCCGCGCTCGTACTCCGCGGTCGCGGCGGCGACCATCTCCTGGTGCTTGATCCCGGCGCCGTAGACGTCGTTGTAGACGGCGCGCTGGTTCTCGAGCAGCTTCTGTCGGTCAGTCGCCGCGGCGACCGCGGCCTCCTGCTTGTCGAGCGCGAGCTCGAGCTGCAGGATCTCGTCGGCCGTGAGTTTCACGCCCTGCGCGCGGAGGCCGTTCTCGATCGCCAGAATGTCGGCGCTTCGCTTGCGCGCCTCGGCGCTGAGGCCCAGCGCGACAGTCTCCGCTTCGATCTTCTCGATCGCCGTCGCGTAGGGCTCGAGCTGCCCCTTGATCTTGAACGCGAGGGCGTCGTAGATCGCGCTCGCCTCCTGCTTCGTCGCGAAGCCGGCTCGCTCGGCCTTCGCAAGGACCTCTTCGGCGTTCGCGAGCTGCAGCTCGGCCTGGTAGACCGACGACAGCCCCGCCTGCAGCTGCTCGTATCCCTGCAGGGCGCGCTCGCGCTCGGCGGCGGCAGCGTCCGCAGCTGCCTTCGAGGCAGTGGCCGCCTGCTTCTGCTTCGCGTCGTTGAACTGATCGCCGACGGCGCCGCGCAGGTCGTTGCCCAGGGACAGGGCGGCATTGGCGCCGCGCTGGATGTCTCGCAGTAGCGCGACGCCCTCCTTGCTCTTGTTGAACTGATCGCCGAGCGTCTTCTCGAGGGACACCGCCCGCGCCGCCGCCTCCTCGTCGGCCTCCTTCTTCGCGTCGACCAGATCAAACAGGTTACCGTCGCTGGTGGCCCTGTGAATTCCACCCGCGACGCCCGGCAGCGTCGTCGCGTAGGCACCCCTGACGATCATGCCGGTCGTCTTGACAGCCGCCTTGGCCGCCTTGCTGTAGATGTTGCCCGCCTCGTCGTCGAAATCCTTGATGTCTCGGATCAGCGTCTTCACGTCGGCGGCGACGATGCGGATCGCCTGCCCGGCCGCGGTGAACGCGTCAGCGAGTAGCGGCACGATCCCCGTGGCCTGCACCAGCGAGCCAACCGACCGCTCGATCTCGTTCTTGAGCACGACCATCAGGTCGGCGGTGGTCGCGACGTTCTTGCCAAACTTCGCGTCGATCTCGTCGCCGGCCTGGGCGAACGCGCTCATCACCTGCTTCGTCGTGATCGCGCCGGCCTCAGCCATCGCGCGCATCTCGCCGCGGGTCTTGCCCAGCGACTTGCCGATGATGTCGATGATGTTCGGCGCCGCCTCGAGCACCGAGTTGAACTCCTCGCCGCGCAGCGCGCCCGCACCGAGGCCCTGGGCCAGCTGGACCATTGCCTGCTGCTGCGCGACGGTCGACGCACCCGACACCTTGAAGCTCTTGGCGAGCTGCTCGGTGAAGGCGATCGTCTCGCGCTCGCTGACGCCGAGCTCCTTCACCGACCCCGCAATCCGCGTGTACAGATCGACGAGCGATCCGTTTTCAGTGCGGGTCTCGACGGCCAGGTCGAGGAGTTTCTCGCGCAGCGGCACCGCCGCCGCCTCGCTGCCCGTCAGCGTGATCAGCCGGTTCGTGAGCGTCTGGTAGCTGTCGCCCAGTTGCAGCACCTCGCGGCCAAGGGCGAGCGTCGCGGCAACCGCCGCAGCCGGCGCCGCGTACTGCACGATTCCCGCCGGCAACAGCCCCATGCCACCGCCGCCGCCCGATCCGCCGCCCTTCGGGGACTGGAAGCTCCGCATGTCGCCCTGCAGCCGCTTCACGTGGGCCGCGTACTGCTGCGCCGAGATCGACCCCTGGCGCATGAGCGCGTTCGCCTCGGAGAGCTTGCGGTTGAAGTCCGCCGCGGGGCCGACGATCTCGCGGTAGGCCGCCTTCAACCGCTCCGACTGCTCGCGCGCGGAGGCCGCCGCGCGCTTCGCCATCGCCTCCTGCGCCGCCGCTGCCTTGCGCGCGGACTGCTCGGCCTCGGTGCCGACGCTCTGGTACGCCTTCGCTGCACCCGACAGGAATCGCCCCGACGCGTCGCGCGCCTTGGTGAAGGCCTGCTCGAACGATCGGCCGATCGCCTGGCCGGTCGCGACCCCCTTGGTCTCCATCTGGACGAGCCCCGCGTTGACCGCCGCCTTGCCGGCTTCGATCTTCGGAGCGATCTCGACGACGATGTTGTGGATATCCATCGGCTACTCCTTGGCCTTCTGCCGCTCGGCCTCGATCTCGATCTCGAGGTACTTCGCGTCCATCCGCCGCACGACGTCGTGGACGATCCGCGCCAGCCCCGGCCGCATCTGCTCAGCGCGGCACCATCCGCGGATCTTGCTCGACGGGATCGGGCCGATGCCCCATCCGCGTTCGCGTTCGGTGTCGCAGTCCCAGAAGCAGGTCTCGCAGACCTGCGCCCACCACGGGAAGTTGCACGGTGGCTCGACGGCCTCGGGCGGCGGCGGCAGGCCCATCTGCGCGCACGCATCGAGCACGGCCTCGCCGTTGGTGCGGCTCATCCACAGGCGATAGGCGAGCCGCGCGGTCATTCCCCCGCGATCGCGTCCGAGCTGGCCCCCTTGCCCTTGCTCATGAGGAGCGGGCCGATCCTCTCGAACACGTCGGGCACCTTGCCCGCAAGCATCCGGAGGAAGGCCAGCCCCTCCTCCGCGGTGCAGGCCGTGTCGCCGATGGACAGAGACTCGTAGCACCAGCGATGGAGGTCCGCCGCGTCGGCGAGCCGGACCGCACGCCGCGCTTCCGCGGACGCCGGACCGGTCTCGGCGCTGGCGTCCGTCGCGGACCGAGCCTGCTCGCGCGCGAGCATGTCGTTGATGAACGCGTCGTTGCTGCGGTCGAGCGGGCGGAACTTCACCACCGCCAAGCCCTGCGAGGTCTTGACGGTGAACGTGCGCGTGGTGTCGATCAGGCCGTCGAAGTCGATCATCACCGCGACGCTGCGCCAGCGCCGCCGCCGACCCCAACATCAGGCCCGCGCGGGGAGCGCCGGGCAGCCGGGGATCTTGCTCACGATCAGCTGCGTGGCCCAGGTGCCGTCACCGTGGGCGGTGACCGGCATGTCGATCGAGATCGCGCCGTTCTTCGGCGTGCCGAGCTGGCCAGTGCCGATCGTGCCCTCGGGGATGTCGAACAGGTACGCGGCCTCGCTGTTGCGGATCATCCAGTTGGCGGTGATCGTGTCGTTGTCGAGCGCCGCCGAGATCTGGCCGGTGTGGACGAGGTACGCGGTGATCGCCGCGGTGACCTTCATCTTGCCCCAGGTGACCGCGACCGAGCTCGCCGCGCCCTGGCCCGGGTTCTCGCCGAGCTGGTTCTCGATCACGACGGTCGACGACATGATCGCCCCGGTCAGCTGCGTGAGCCCGCTCTTGATCCAGACGCGGCCGCTGATGCCGTCGCGCGTCGCCGTAGAGTACGCGGTCGTCTGCTTGGCCGCGGTCGGCGAGCTGGCGCCGGTGCGCCGCGTGGTCTCGATCGGCCCGTTGGTCGCCATCAGGTCGGCGGCCAGCGTGATCAGCGCGTTCGAGGGGGCCGCGACGGTGAACGTCCCGATCGCGCTGTTGTCGTCGTAGACGTACGCGGGCGCGTCGGCGGTGTGGACCTTCGCCAGCACGCTCTCGAGGCAGTACAGGCGCTCGACGTAGCGCGCGCCCGTGAGCGGCTCGTTGCGCGTGGTCTGCCCGAACCGGATACGGATCGTCTTGCCCGTGCCTGCGTTGGTCGAGAACGCCAGCCACGGCATCTCGAGCACGATCGCGCCCGCGGTCGGCGCCACCGCGACGCGCGCGGGGCCGTAGTTGCTGGCGGTGCCGGTCGAGAACATGTAGGCCGCGTCCGACGGATCGCCGACGAAGATCGACTGCCCCGACACGAGCGCGAGCTGCGTCAGGTTCTTCGCCGTCGCGCCGAGGGTGATCGTCGAGCCGCTGACCGTGAGGGTCGCGTCGGCGGCGGTGAACTCGAAGCCGCACACCTCGATCGTGACGTTCTGCGCCGCGGTGAACGTCTCCGCGGTGAGGCCGCCCGTGACGATGATGTTCGTGGTCGTCGACGACGCGGCGACGCGCTTGAGCCCGTTGTTCGCGGCGATCAGGCAGCCAGCCACCCAGATCAGCGTGCCCTCGGGCAACGCGGTCTGCGCCGGGACGACGAAGTGCGCCGCGGTCGCCGACGTCGGGCGCTCCGCGGCGAGGCGGTACGCCTGCGGGCCCGAGTACGTCGCGCGGATCGCGCCCTCGAGGAGCGCGTCCATCATCGCGACGTTGAACCCGGTGCGGATCTTCGGCGCCGCCGAGACCTTCACCGTCGCGCCCTTCTCGTGGACGTTCGTCGGGTCGATCGTCTCGTGCGCCTGCTTGTCGACGGTCGGGATGATGTCGGTGATGTCGGTCGGCTTGAGCGCGCTCCACTCGAGGGAGCCGATCACGTCGAAGGACGTCTGGACCTTGAGCGCCTGGGCGATCGAGCTGACGGAACTGAGGTTGGAAACCATGGCGGCGTGCTCCTCGGATCCTCAGATCCGCTCGTGGTACGTGAACGGGATGACGACGTTGGCTTGAGCGTGGGCGCCGAAGTCGCCCTTGAAGTCGGGCGCCGCGGTCTCGAAGTGCAGCGGGTCGGCGCCCAGGCTCTGGCCGTGGAAGAGATCGCGGAACTCGGTGGCGAGCTCCATCACCGCGATCGAGCCGTCGACGATCGAGATCGGGTGATACGCCTCGACGATGAGCAGCCCGCGCTGCTGCACCAGCCGCCCGTTGACGGTGCCGTGGGTCGTAGACGTCGGGGTCAGCGCGCGGACGGTGAGCCGCAGGTACGCGCGATCGGCGGGCGCGGCGAACCGCTGGCCCGGGAACGCGACGTCGGCGACGGGCGTTCCGGTCCACGACGCCTCGACGGTCGAGGCGATCAGCTCGAGTGCGCCGACGGGGGTCACGACTTCGAGAGCCCCTCGGCGATCGCCGCCTCAACGAACCCGACGTGCGCGCCGCGCGCATTCACGGCCGCGGCGTAGTTGGTGTTGTTCGTGATAAACGCGCTGCCGTCCTTGAGCGTGTAGCCGACGAGATCCGCGATCGACGACGAGCCGATCGACACAGTGCCCTCGGCGGGCGCACCCGTCGAAAGCTGGAAGTTGTTCGCGAGGAAGCCGGTGTCGACGGGAGCCGCCTCGGTGAGGGCGGCCTGCACGTTGATCGCGTCCTGCACGACAACGCCCTCGACCTTGCGGACGAGGGACGCCATCACCGCGGCGCGGGACGACACGTCACGCCCCCGCGCGAGGGCGCTTGGCGGGCTTGGGCGGTGGCGGACCGGCGAACGCGGCGCCGATGCGCGCGAGGGCGGCGAAGCCGCCGAGGCAGTCGAGGCAGTCGGGCGCGGGTGCCTCGCATGGCTCGATCTTGTTCGACACCCACAGCTCGCGGCGCTTGTACTCGTGCAGCCCGCCGTCCCCGAGCTCGCGCCACGGGAACGGCTCGCCGACCGTGGCGAACGTACGATCGCCGTACACGAACGGGGTCACCACCCGGAAGTGCTCGGCGTCGCGGGTGTAGCGCGCGCGCGGCATGGCGCTACTGGACGATCCCGTCGAAGAAGGTCCCGAGCGACGAGCTGACGATCTTCTGCACGTCGTCGTGGAAGATCTCGATGAGGTGCGACCGGTAGTCCTCGCTGAACCGGCGGTAGACGCGGACACCCTGGTCGTTGCCGGCCAGCTTCTTCCACGTGATCGTGGTGCCGCTGGTCAGCGTGAGCTTGGTCATCACCGGCGCGACGTAGCCGAGCCACGCGCTCTTGCTGTTGAGGATGAAGCCGCGGCTCGCGGTCGCGCCCTGCAGCGCCGAGTTGTAGACCGCGTCGGCGACGACCACGCGCTTGACCTTGAACAGCTTCGCGAGGTCCATCAGCGACGCATCGGCGGGGCCGCCGGGGGTCTGGCCGTTGTTCAGGCGGCCAATGATCTGGCTGTTGGTGAGGAGCCGCTCCGCGACGGTCGCGCCGAGCGCGAGCGTGTTGGGCCGGCGCCAGCCGGTCGTCTTCATGCGGAGGTGCTCCGCGCCGACGTCTTCGATCGGCGTGGACGAGCTGTTGTTCCAGTACAGGTACGAGACGTCGGCGACCGTGGAGCCGGCGCCGGCCATGTCGCGCGCCCACACGCCGGTCTTCCAGTAGGTCGCCGCGAACCGCCGCTCCATGGAGATCATCGCGCGCTCGTTGGCGATCGCGAGAGCGGCCTCCTCGACGGGGAGCGCCGGGCGATCCTCCGCCGTGTACTCCTCGGGCAGCTTGTGCGCGAGCGCGTACTGCTTGCAGATGTACGACGCGTCGCCGACCTTCCAGTCGACGGCCTCGATGAGGGAGCCGGGCGCGCGCTCCTTCATCTCGTCGCGCATCACGTCGTCCATGTTGATCTCGTGGTACTTCCCGGCCTGATCGCTGACGGGGAGGACCGAGAACAGCGTGCGGGCGAGGAAGCCGCCGGCACCCTCTCCAGCGACACCGGTCGAGAACGCCGCCGTCGAGAAGTTCTCGAGGTAGCGGTTGCGGTTGAGCTCGGACGGGCTGGGCATAGCGGTCTCCTGGGGAGGGTCGTGACGATGGAGAGAGCGAGCCCCGCAGGGCCCGGGTGGTCAGAATCAGGTCAGCGTCACGGAGTTGGTGACGAGCTCCTGCCAGGCGCCGCCGTCCCAGCGCAGGCACTCGTAGTCCGTGGTCGCGTTGACGGCCGCGGCGGTGGCCGCGACGCCGGAGAGCAGCTTCGAGGTGATGTCGATCGAGCCGGCCGGGCTCGTCGCGGCGGTGGTGCAGCGGATCCAGACGAATTCTCCCTCGACGGTGCCGTCCGGGATCTTCTTGGTGGTCGTCGACGAGACCGTGCCGGTGATCGAGAGGTTGTAGGTCTCGACCATGTCGTAGCCGGTGAGCACGTCGGTGCCGACGACGACGGTCAGCGAGCCGTTGCGCTTCTTGTCGATCGTCTTCCAGCCGGTCGCGGTCCACTCGAGGACGAGCACCTGGCCCGCGGTGTTGAAGACGTGGGTGAGCGACTCCGACGCGAACGCGTCGTTCAGGGTCAGCGTGCCGAGCGGGCTCGTCGCGGCGACCGAGCACTCGATCCGCTTGCGCTGGCCGATGCTGAGGCCATCGGCGAGGGTAAAGGCCACCGTGCCGGTGACGCTGAGGTAGTGCGTGGTGTACGGCAGGCCGAGCGCGCCGCTGGTGCGGGTCTCGACGCCGACGCCGTCGATGAACTTCCAGCCCGTCGAGGTCATGCGCAGCATGACCTTCTGGTCGACGCCGTTGAAGACGTAGGCGGTGGGCTCGGTGCCGTACGCGGCCTGCGCGCCGTTGAGGGTCACGGTGCCGATCGGCGAGCTCGCCGCCGCGATGCACTCGATGGTGATCTCGTGACCCTCGGCGCCGTCGTCGAGGGTGTAGGCGGTCGTGCCGGTGACCGACAGCATCACGTAGTCGGCGGTCGGAGCGATGGCGGCGGCGGCGCTCACCGACGCGACCGACTCGACGCTGAGGGACGGCGGGTAGCTGAGCGGGGTGTACGCGTCGACCTCGTCGCCGTCCGCGGTCGCCGCCTGCGCCGCGATGAACGCGACGTGGTGGCCGGTCGACGCGCCGATGAACTTGCCGGCCGCGGTGGCGGTGAGTGCGGCACCGCGCGAGAACGAGGCACCCGCCTTGAGGCGCACCTTCGGGCCACGCTCGAGGGTGACGGCGCCGGTATTGCCGACGCCGATCACGCCGTCGCAGCGCTCACCGAGCGTGGCGCACAGCGCGAGCCCGGTCGACGTCTCCTTCGCGGCGTAGTACCGCTTCGTGGTGAGGTCGGCGGCGGTCGTCGCGGTGAGGGTGAGGGTGGACTGTCCCATGGCGGATCTCCTGGTGGCTCAGGCGTGGTGTCGTTGAGGTCGATCGCCGGGCGATCAGTTGGTCGGGTAGGCCGCGGCGTAGAGCTGCTGGCCCTCGTCGGTGCGGCCGAACTCGCGGCGCGCCTCGATGGCGGACAGGTCGGCGCGCGACTTGATGAAGGTGACGGCCGCCTTCTCGAGGACAGCCTTGGGGTCGGCGGCGTCGAGGTCGGCCGGGCCGCCGTGGCCGACGCCCTTGGTCACCATCGCGATCGACGCGTTGCTCGTCGCGAGCTGCGCCATCGCCTTGGTCTGCTCGTCGGCGGTGAGCTTGTGGCCGCGGATCGCCTTGA
>JAYTAJ010000291.1:0-4483 GCA_043737575.1 Myxococcales bacterium
TGCGTGCCCAACGGCCCCGACCAGTGCGACCTCGTGACCTGCCAGCCCGGTGACCACTGCGAGGTGCAATGCACGCCGAGCGATCCGACGGATCCGAACGGCCCGATGACCGACTGCACCGCGACCTGCGTTCCCGACGAGGGCCTCGGCTGCGCGGCGATCGAGTGCGCACCGAACGAGCACTGCATCGAGACCTGCCTGCCGACGCCGTGCATGAACCCGATGGGCTGCCCCGAGCTGTGCCGCGCCGAGTGCGTGCCCGACGGTCCGGGCGAGTGCAACGGCATCGTCAACTGTGACTCGCTCCCGCCAGTGTGCCCGCCCGGCACCGTGCCCGGCGTCGCCAACGGCTGCTGGACCGGCTACTGCATCCCCGCGAGCCAGTGCGACGATCCGCCGCCGCCCGCGTGCGAGGAGGAGACCAGCGAGATGGCGTGTCTGGCGCGCGGCGAGTGCATGCCAATCTACACCGGAACCTGCTGGGTGAACCCCGACGGCACGTACACGTGTACCGAGACGCTGTTCGTGCGCTGCGAATCGGCGCTGACCACGATGCCGTTCTGAGTTTCAGGAAGGGCTCGCGCCAGCCCTTCCCCCGACGAGGTCGGGGCCCCCTGCCGAGACGCGCAAAGCTCGGACATTGAACTGGAGCGAGCGCCCTGATGCGGGGCGCTCGTCACCGTTTCGGGGTTATGATCGACGCGCGTGCCGGTCTCGCCCCCGCTCAACCCTGTGGCAACCGAGGACGAACAGCTCGACGACGAGACCCGCGACTCGGACACGCTGGCGGCGGCGCCCGCGGCGCGCCGCAAGAACGCCGCGTCGGACTCGGTGCACAACCACCCGACGCAGCAGCTGCCGGCGACGCGCGGGCTGCCCGGCACCGCCGACGGCGACACCCGCCACTCGACGGCGACGACGCCGCTCGAGGCGATGCACGCCGAGGAGCTCGAGCGCACGCGCGCGTTCGCCAAGCTCGCGATCGCGATCGGCGTCGGCGCCGCCGTCGCGGTCGCGACCGCAGGCGGCGATCCGGACGCCAAGGCGATCTTCGCCGGCGGCATCGTCACGATGATCGTCGCGATCTCGTGGCTGCTCCTCACCATCCGCGACCCGGCGCGGTTCTCGACCGGCCGCGTGGTCGGCGCCGGGCTCACGGGCTTCATCGCGGTGCTCGGCGGCGTGAACTACTGGGGCATCTGCTCGCCGGCCTCGGCGGTGATGCTGTTCGGGATCTACTTCTTCAGCCTCGGCCAGTTTCGCTATAGCGCGCTGGCGCTGTACCTGACCGGCGCGGTCGGCCACGCGATCCTCGCGACGTTGATCATCACCGCGGCGGTGCCGGAGCTGGCGGTGATCAAGTCGCGCGCGATGCCGCTGCGCGAGCAGATCATCAGCCAGATCACGATCCAGCTGCTGTACGCGTGCGCGTTCTACTACGGCCGCCGCAGCCGCCGCGCCACCGTCGAGGCGGTCGAGCGGCTCGATCGCGCGGTGCGCGCGGTGTCGATGCGCGAGGCCCTGCTCGCCGAGGTCCGCCAGGAGCTCGATCGCGCGCTCAAGGTCGGCGGGCCGGGTCGCTACACCGAGCAGGAGGTCGGCTCGTATCGACTCGGCACGCTGATCGGCCGCGGCGGCATGGGCGAGGTCTACGAGGCGAAGAGCGTGCACGACGGCCGCGACGCCGCGGTGAAGCTCCTGCACCCGAGCACGATGGCGGATCCGCAGGCGGTCGCGCGCTTCGTGCGCGAGGCCGAGGTCGCGGCGCGGCTCGACAGTCCGCACCTGGTCGGCGTGTACGAGGTCGGCCTCACCAGCGGTGAGATCCCGTTCATCGCGATGGAGCGGCTGCGCGGCAAGGATCTGGCGCACCACCTGCGGCGGGTGCGGCGGATGTCGTTGGCGCAGACCGTGAGCTTGATCCGCGACATCGGCGCTGGCCTCGCGGTCGCTCACCAGGCCGGCGTCGTGCATCGCGATCTCAAGCCGCACAACCTGTTCCTCGCCGAGAAGGACGGCGCCCAGAGCTGGAAGCTCCTCGACTTCGGCGTGTCGAAGCTGGCGGCGCGTGGCGGCACGCTCACCGCCGGTCACATCGTCGGCACGCCCGGCTACATGGCGCCCGAGCAGGCGCGCGGCGAGGACGTCGACCACCGCGCCGACGTCTACGCGCTCGCGGCGATCGCGTACCGCTGCCTGACCGGCCACCCCGCGTTCACGGGCAAGGACGTCCCGACGACCTTGTACGACGTCGTCTACAAGATGCCGACGCGGCCGTCGCTCCTGGTCGAGCTGCCGGCCGACGTCGATCGCGCGCTCGCGGTCGGGCTGGCGAAGGATCGCACCGAGCGGCTGGCGTCGTCGGGCGACTTCGCCGATGCGCTGGCCGCCGCCGCCGAGAGCAAGCTCGACGGCAAGCTGCGGGTCCGGGGCGACGCGCTGATCGCGCGGCACGCCTGGGGCACGCGGCTGTAGGCCGAAACGCGAAACGCCGCGAGATGATCGCGGCGCCTCATGGGGTCTCGGGTGGACCCTCGGATCACTCGATCACATGTGCAGGCGGAAGTGCACGGCGGCGCCGACGACGTCGCTGAGCTCCTTGAGGTCGATCCACGCCAGGGTGGCGCCGAAGTCCATCGTGTTCGACGGAGAGAAGAACGCGCCGACCTGGAGCGGGATGAAGTCCGCGCCGAAGACCGCCGAGCCGCTCGGGTCGAGGCCGATGGTGGCGATGTTGGTGGTGAGGTGCGCGAAGATCTGCGGCGTGGCCTGGAAGCCGAGGCCGACCGGGATGTTGATGAGCTTCGGGGCGCCTTCCTCGATGCCGATCACGATCTGGTGACCCGGGGTGAAGACCGCGATCTGGTCGTTGATCTTGAACTGGACCTCGGCGCCGATCGTGATCGGCGCGACGGCCTCGCCGACGACGCTGTAGCCGAAGCCGACGTCGGCCGCGACGGTGAGCTTGTCGTCGGCGAGCAGCGAGTACGCCGCGGTCACGCCGAGATCGCCCTTGGCCTCGAACTCCTTGAGCGCGAAGCCGTACGACGCGCCAACCTCGAGCTTGTCGTTGACGCCGTAGAGGCCGCCGACGCCGAGGTTGACGAAGGTGAACGCCTCGGGGTTGAGGTTGAAGCCGAGGTCGCCACCGACAGTGATCTGGCCGCCGGGCGTGGTGCGCGTGCGGTTGATGATCTCCTGGGGCTGGTTGACGTCGGCGGCGGCGAGCGCGGGCGCCAGAGCGAGAGCAAAGCCAACAATCAAGGTCTTCGTGTTCATACGGTTCTCCAAGGTGCGCCCGGCGTTCGGGCCTCGTGTGCCGCGCGAACGCGGCGCAAAAAGCCGGCCCCACCATGGGGACGGCACGGTAACGAGTCACGTTGCGATGCGAACATCGACGGTGAGGGCCGCATAGCTGCGCCGGGCGCCATCGCCCAGCAGATCCGAAGCTCCGATCGCAATACCGGCCGCCACGTTCGCGCCGGGTCGTAGCACGACCCGCGCCCGAACTGGTGTCTCGGCGCCCGCGAAGAAGTCGACCGTCGCCGGTCCGCCGACGCCGATGCCGATCTCGATCGCGAGCGGCCCGACGATCTGCGCGCCCATCGTGACGCCGGCGCTGGCGCGCTCGCGGTTGCCACCTGCGCGCCCGAGCAGGCCGATCGACAGGCGTGGTCCGGCTTGAGCCCAGAAGCGATCAGCGTGCCACTCGGCGACGGCGCCGAGCACCAGCGAGACCGCGGCGGGTGACCACGTCGCGACGTCGGTGGCGGCGATCCCGACGACGCGCGCGCGCTCGCGGCTCGCAGGGTCGACGCGGGTGAGCGGAAACTGCGCGGACAGCGCGACCCCACCGTATCGACCGTCGGCCGGCAAGCATCCCGAGATACACACGCCACGATTCGCGCCGAACATACCCAAAGGCGGTTGCGAGTGTGCAATTCCGAGCGTCAATCGATCGCTCACGCCGTACCAAAGATCCGGCGCGAGATCGGCCCGCTCACCATCGAGGGTCGCGTCGAGCGTGACGCTTGCCGCAAACGTCCCGGCCGGCAGGAGCGTCGGCGCGGCGAGCACACCGTCGGACGCGACGTCGGCGTGGACTCGCGCGGGGCCACACGCTGACAGGACAGCGACGAGCGCGAGCGAGGAGAGTGGGCCCAAGGCAGTGGTCATGCAGCGCGGGCACGAGCAGGTGCCCGCCCCTTGTACGCAAAAGTTTGTCCGTCGATGTAATGCCACGGCAACTTTTTGGCGGAATGCCAGGTGTCGCGGGTGTGTCGCAGACGTCCCGCGCGAACTGCAACGCGCGGGTGCGAAGGACGATTCGCAGGATGCGGTACAACCGTCGCCATGCGAAACGCCGTCATCGTCGTCGGGCTGGTCGCCTGCGCCGGGCCGAGACCTCCAGTGGCACCGACGCCCGTCGTCGAGCCGAAGGTCGACGTGCCCGCGCCGTGGCTCGATCCCGAGACCTTCGCGC
>JAYTAJ010000292.1:0-4482 GCA_043737575.1 Myxococcales bacterium
GCGATGAGCGCGGTGCGCATCGCCATCGCCCTCGGCTGGGTCGAGCCCGCCGCAGCGGCGCCTGCCGACGCGCTCGCCGATCGCCTGCGCGCGATGCTCTGGCGCCTGTGCCACCCGCGGCACTAGCCCGTCGCCGGCTCGCCCGGCTTTCGATCGACCCCGTCACCGTCACCGTAACCGTGACCGTAACCGTGACCGTCTCCGTCGCGGCTACGCGCGGGCGACCGCGGTGACGAGCAGGCCGTCGACGAAGCGCGGATCGAAGTCGTCGGGGTGCGCGAGATCGAGCGGCGCGAGGGCGGCGACCAGATCGTCGAGCCAGCCGTCGACCAGCGTGGTGAGGCGGGTCGCGAGGACGCCGTCGCTGCCGTGGGCGACGAGCTGGGCCCGGAGCGCGGCGACCGCGGCCGCGGCGTGGGCGGCGGCGCCGCTGGCGTCGAGGGCCTTGCGGGTGGCGACCGCCTCGCCGACCGACAGCGCGTTGGCCGACAGCTCGCCGCCCGCGATCAGCCGCGCCAGCGCGGTGCGGACGTGATCGTCGAGCTGCGGCCGCGGCTCGGGGACGTCCTTCATGGCCGCGAGGGCGATGCCGAGCGACTCGGCGACCGCGAGGCGCAGCGCGAGCGTGGCGAGCACGTCGGCGACCCGGCGCAGATCGGCCGGCGACTCGAACGGCCGCACCCCGGCCCGCGGCGGATCGTCGAGGGTGCGGGTCATCCACGGCCGCGGCGCGCACAGCGCGGCGACCACGGCGGTCGCGGTGTCGTCGGCGGTGATCGCCCGCGGCGCCAGGCTCTTGGCGACCCGCGCCAGCTGCTGGGTGACGGTGAAGCCGACGCGGTGCAGCCGCGTCATCGCCGCGGTCGGCAGGATCGCGGCGGCGCGATCGAGATCGCCGCGGGTCACGGTCTCGAGGCCGAGGGCGACGGTCGCGGTCGCGTAGTCGGCGGCGGCCGCCATCGCCACGGGATCGCCGGGCCGGACTCGCGCGGCGGCGAGCACCTTGTTGACGAGCACGACCAGCGCCAGCTCGAGTCGCTCGTGCTCGGTGCCGGGCACGCGGTCCCAGGCCCGCGCCAGGAAGCTGCGCGCGACGATCTTCTCGGCCAAGGACAGCGGCAGGCCGCCGTGATCGGCGTCGTCGACGAAGCGATCCGGCTCCGACGCCTGGGCCAGGAACTGCTCGGGCGTCAGCGGCGCGAACAGCTCGAGGGCCTCGTAGAAGTCGACGAAGCCGAGATCGGCGAGGCGCCCGGTCCGCCAGCGGTAGCTGGTCTCCTCGAGCTCGGCGGTCGGCTCCGAGCGCGCCGCGAGCAGCGTGTGCCGCGCCAGCCCCATGTCGGCGCGGTACAGATCGTCGAGGATCGCCATCGCCAGCCGACCGTCGTCCGCGCTGCCGAGCAGGCGCACCGCGAAGGCGCCGTCGGGCGTCATCCACACCGGCGGCGCGTCGTCGTCGGGCACGTCGAGGTAGGTCGAGTCGTGATCGGGATCCTCGCCGCCGAACAGATCGTAGATCGTGACGTGGGCCTGGATGAACAGCACCCGCCACTCGGCGTCGAGGCCGGCCCAGACCTGGCCGATCTTCTCGAAGCCGAGCTCGAGCAGCGCCGCGAACCACGGCTTGGCCCGCGCCAGCTCGGCGCGATCGGCGTCCCAGCACTCGAAGTCGAGGCAGCCCTGGATCTGCGCAGGCGTCGCGAGCGCGAGCAGCGGCCCGGCCTCGCCGAGCCCGATGTCGAGCACCAGCTCGTGGAGCTCGGTCGGCGCCAGGGCGGCGACCGCGGCGGCCGGCTCGGGGCCCTCGAGCAGCGCCTCGACGCGCTGGGGGCCGCGGGGGCCTGCGAGCTGGGCACGCAGACGCGCGAGCGGACCGTCGACCTGGATCATGGCGGCGCAACCTAGTGGCGATCGGGTAGGGGCGCAAGCGGAGGGTGATACCGTGATCGGGTGGAGCCACTGGTCGCGACCGTCCGCGCCGAGGTCGCCGCCGAGCTGGCGCGGCACGGTCGGCGCCGCGTCCACGTCGCGTTCTCCGGTGGCGCCGACTCGTCGGTGCTCGCCGACGCCGCGATCGCCGCGCTCGGCGTGGACGCGGTGACGCTGCTCCACGTCGATCACGGCATCGCCAGCAGCGCCGCCGCGGTGGTCCACGCCCGGGCCTGGGCCGCGGCGCGCGGCGTCGCGCTGGAGGTCGCGGCGATCACGGTGCCGTCGGGGCCATCGTGGGAGGCCCAGGCTCGGCTCGCCCGCGATCGCGCGCTGATCGAGCTGGCGGGCGACGAGCTGATCGCGACCGGCCACACCGCGACCGATCAGGCCGAGACCGTGCTCCTGCGGCTGGTGCGCGGCACCGGGCCCGACGGGCTGTCGGCGATCGCGCCGCGCCGCGGGCCGTTCATCCGGCCGCTGCTGGCGATCACGCGGCCCGACATCCGCGCCTACGCCGACGCCGCCGGCCTCGCGCCGTGGCACGACCCGATGAACGACGATCGTCGCTTCGCCCGGGTCCGGATCCGTCACGAGGTGCTGCCGCTCTTGCTCGCGATGAACCCGCAGGTCGAGCGCGCGCTGGCGCGGCTCGCGACCCGCGCCGCCGACGATCGCGTCGCGTTCGCGCCGCTGGTGGCCGCCGCGCTCGAGGACGCCACCAGCCCCGGCGACGACACCGGCCTCGAGGTCGCCAGCCTCGCCGCGACCTCGCGCGGGATCGCGCGCCGCGTGATCGCGACCTGGCTCACCGCCCACGGCCGCGGCGCCGAGCTCGATCACGTCGACGCGGTCTTCGAGCTCGCCGAGGATCCGACCGCGGGCACCCGCGGCCTCGATCTGCCGGGCGGCCGTGTCGAGCGGGTCTACGATCGCCTCGTCATCCCCGGCCCCGACGTCCGGCCGCCGACCCGCCTGGTCGTCGTCGGTGACGCCGGCCCGTACACGGTGCGGCGCTGGCAGCCCGGCGATCGCATGCGGCCAGCGCGGCTGCGCGGCGCGTCGCGCAAGCTGTCCGATCTCTACGGCGATCAGAAGCTGCCGCGGGGCGATCGCGCCAACGCCCAGGTCGTGCTCGCCGCCGACGGCACGATCGCGTGGGCCGAGCACGTCGGTGCCGCGTGGGGCGCGAACATCGTGGTGCGCGTCACCTGAGGTGATACCAGCCCGAAAGCGCAGGGTGGATTGCCTCCCATCTGTCCCTGGCCCACCGCACGACCCTGAGTATACTGCCGGCTAGCGTCGTCCCGACGCCGAGGCGGTTCGTCCCTTGCGCCAGTCCACCAAGACCATCCTCATCTGGCTGATCCTGATCGCCGTGTTCGTGAGCGTGTACAGCATGTTCACGGACTCGTCGAGCAAGGACAAGCCGCTCGACGCGAAGACCTTCAACAGCAAGCTCCTCGAAGAATCCAAGGCCCGCGCCGAGTGGCAGGCCAAGGTCGATGCCCGCGCCAAGGCCAAGGCCGAGAACCGCGTCGAGGGCCCCGATCCGGGCGCCGCGCCCGACTCCGACATCGAGCTCATCCGCGTCTATCCCGGCGATCGCCAGGACGCCCGCTTCGTCGTCAGCTACCGGACCCAGAACACCAAGGCGGTCGTCAACGGCACCTGGGGCGACGAGGACATCAAGACGCTGAAGGACTCGGGCATCGCCTACCGCATCGAGAAGCGCGAGGAGGGCTCGGTGTGGCCGCAGCTCCTGCTGTCGTGGCTGCCGATGCTGCTGCTGATCGCGATCTTCTTCTTCTTCATGCGCCAGCTCCAGGCCGGCGGCGGCAAGGCGATGAGCTTCGGCAAGTCGAAGGCGCGGCTCCTCACCGACAGCCAGAACCGCATCACGTTCAAGGACGTCGCGGGCGTGGAGGAGGCCAAGGAGGAGGTCGAGGAGATCATCGCGTTCCTCAAGGACCCCAAGAAGTTCACCAAGCTCGGCGGCCGCATCCCCAAGGGCGTGCTGATGATGGGCTCGCCCGGCACCGGCAAGACGCTGCTCGCGCGCGCCATCGCCGGCGAGGCCGGCGTGCCGTTCTTTTCGATCTCGGGTTCGGATTTTGTCGAGATGTTCGTGGGCGTCGGCGCCAGCCGCGTGCGCGATCTGTTCGAGCAGGGCAAGAAGAACGCGCCCTGCATCATCTTCATCGACGAGATCGACGCGGTCGGCCGCCACCGCGGCGCCGGCCTCGGCGGCGGACACGACGAGCGCGAGCAGACCCTCAACCAGTTGCTGGTCGAGATGGACGGCTTCGAGTCCAACGAGGGCGTCATCATCATCGCCGCCACCAACCGCCCCGATGTCCTCGATCCGGCGCTGCTCCGGCCCGGCCGCTTCGATCGCCGCATCGTCGTGCCGCGGCCCGATCTGCGCGGCCGCATCGGCATCCTCAACGTCCAACCGCAAGGTCCCGCTGTCGGCGTCGGTCGATCTCGACGTGATCGCCCGCGGCACGCCTGGCTTCTCGGGCGCCGATCTCGAGTCCCTCGTCAACGAGG